>DATLZL010000309.1:0-3140 GCA_035574035.1 Binatia bacterium
AGGCCGAGGGCGTCGATCAGCTCGTGCAGGCCGTCGCGCAGGACACCGACGTCGTAACCCTGGCGCAGCACCCGGGCGATGTCCCCGGCCTTCATGCTGGACGGGATCAGGAACAGCAGGGTGGCCGCGCGGCGAGCGGGCAGGCCGCCCAGCGCCTCGTCGCGCGTGAACAGCTCGTCCGAGCCGCTCACCCGACCAGCGCGGAGGCCACCTGCCGGAGGGCGTTCGTGACGGGGTGGTCGGGGTAGCGCACGACGAACAGGCCCGTGCTGGCCAGGGCCATCATCTCGTCGGCGTGGGGCAGCACGGCCGCCACCTCGCAGCCGTACGCCTGCTGCACGCGCGCGCGGACGTCGGCCGGGTCGAAGAGCGCCGGCACCTTGTTGACGACGAGCAGGAGCCGGGGAACGTCGAGCTTGCGGGCCACCTCGACCGTGACGCTCGTGCCCTGGTAGTCCTGCTGGTCCGGGCGCAGGACGATGACGAGCACATCGGAGATGGCGATCGACAGCAGGGTCTCCTCGTTGAGCCCGGGGTGCGTGTCGATCATGAGGACGTCCAGGCCGAGGGCGTCGATCAGCTCGTGCAGGCCGTCGCGCAGGAGGCCGACGTCGTAGCCCTGGCGCAGCACCCGTGCGATGTCCCCGGCCTTCATGCTGGACGGGATGAGGAACAGCCGCCCGCGGACGCCGGCGCCGAGCGCGGCGGTGACGTCGTGGGCCGTCTCCTTGATCGCGCACTGGCCCCACAGGTAGTCGTTCAGCGAGTGGCGGATGCTCGACTCGCCCAGGCCGAACAGGATGTGGATGCCCGGCGACTGGATGTCGGTGTCGACCACGCCGACCTGATGGCCCTTGGCCGCCAGGAGGGCCGCGAGGTTGGCGGTCGTGTTCGACTTCCCGGTGCCGCCCCGATACGAGTGGACGGAGATGATGGTGTGCGCCAAGATAGCGACTAATACCACTGGGCCCCGCAGGCTGTCCAGCCGGCGACCGGCCCTCACGGTGTGCACCTTCGGGATGCGCGCGGTCAGCGCCGGGTCATTCCAGGTGCTCGCTCCCGGTGACTCCGGCCGGGGTGCGGAGCCACATCGTGGCGACGGCACAGGCGAGCGGGACCAGGGCCAGGAGCCGGAGCGTGCCGGCCGGGCTGCCGACCAGATCGAACGCCAGGCCCACCGGGAGCGGCCCCAGCGAGGCCCCGGCCACCCCTACCATCTGGCCGGTGCCCTGGATGCTGCCCACGTACCGGCGGCCGAAGTAGCGCGGCCACAGGAAGCCGAACATGGTCATGCTGAAGGCGTTGGTGAGCCCGAAGAGCACGGCGTAGAGGACGGCGCTCACGACCTCCCGAGCCAGGGTGACCCCGACCAGGGCGGCGGCCAGCACCAGCAGCGCCGTGGCGACGACTCGCCGGGTGCGCAGGCGGTCGAACAGGCGCCCGACCAGGGGCATGGTGATCACCATGGTGACGGCCGAAATGGCGAAGAGGCGAGCGGCTACCTCGGCCGGGACGCCCTGACCGCGGAGGATGGAGACCTGGTAGAAGTGCAGCGTGGTCACCAGCATCGCGACGGTGAACCACCCGGCGGTCAGGATGTAGAAGGCGGGCGTGGCCAGGGCCTGGCGCAGGGTGAGGCCGGTGAGAGCGTCGGGCCGGACGCCGGGCGCGCCGCCGCCGGGCACGCCCTCGCCGTCGGGGGCCAGCCCCACGTCCTCGGGTCGATCGTGGACGAGGAGCAGGAGCGGCGGCAGCATCAGGACCCAGGTGAGCGCCCCCAGGACGAGCCAGGCCTGCCGCCAGCCCAGAGCGCTTTCGAGCGCCTGGGCCAGCGGCGGGTGCACCCCCATGGACAGGGCGAAGCCCAGGGCCATCAGGCTCATGGCGAACCCGCGCCGCCGGGTGAACCACTGCGAGACCAGAGCCGCGCAGCAGAGCATGAGCGAGCCCTGCCCGAACAGGCGCAGGGCGGCGAATCCCAGGGCCAGGGAGGCCAGGCCCTGCACCGCGCTGAAGCCCGCGCAGGCCAAGCCCAGCAGGCCCACGACGAGGGTAGCCATCACCCGGGTGCCCAGCCGATCCACCAGCCGGCCCACGAGGGGCAGGCAGGAGGAGGCTGCCAGGGTGGCGGCCCCGTAGGCCACCGCAACCGCCGCGCTGGAGAGAGACAGGTCCCGCGACAGGGGACCGACGAAGACGCTGAAGGTGTGGGACTGACCGGGCCCGCTGGCGAAGAGGCCCACGCCCGCGACGGCGAGGATCGTCCAGCCGTAGAACCACCGGCTCCCGAAAAGCGACAGGGCCGCGGCGCGCGCGCCGCGGGAGCGCGGCCGGTCACGACGTGGAGCCTGGCGGGCGTCGTCGGTCAGAGCCGCCTCCTGGCGGCGATGGGAGCCCCCGGCCGGCACGCCGTCAGGGGCCGTTCGCGCCGGGGGTCGACGAGCGGCACGATCACGCTCCGGCTCCGGAGGGCGTGCGACCCGAGCCCTTACCTCTTGAAGAGGTTTTCGAAGGCGCGGCGCACGTCGCTCGGGCGCGGGGAGTCGGGCGAAGCGTCGCGCTCGACCGTCACGCGCAGCGAGAACCGATCGCAGGCATTGCGGGCACTCTTGTCGACGAGGCGCTCCGGGATGGGCTGCGTGCACTCGAACCGGTGGCCGGGGTCGAAGTGCGCACACTGCCGGCACGCGTGGATAGCGGCTCGGCAGTTCGGACACTGCTCGAGGGAGGCGGTCGCGGTCGGAAGCAGGGTGCCGCACGCCGCGCACCGGGAGACCGCGCGCTGGGCGAGCATGCCGCCGCTCCGAGGCGTGTCGCCCGCCCGCGGCGCGGGTCGGCGCGGGCCGGACTCGTCCTGTCGATACCCGGGCTGGCGGTATTTCCGGTCGGCCATAGGAGTCACCCTCGCTGGGCCTTACTCTACCTCGGGATGCCGCCAGAATCGGCGGCCCGGCCGTGCGGACGGTAGAATGGCGCGTGCTTTCTGATGCCCCCGCCGCCGTCCGGCGCCGGCCCCACATCGTTCGTCGGCTCTACGACTGGACGGTGGGGTGGGCGGAGCGCCCGGGCGGGGCGTGGGCGCTGTTCTTTATCGCGGTCGCCGAATCGTCGGTGTTTCCCGTGCCCCCGGACGTCCTCCT
>DATLZL010000310.1:0-2684 GCA_035574035.1 Binatia bacterium
GACTGATCCATTCTCGCGCCGGCCGCTCGTTGCCCCCCGCCCCGGCGGCGATCTATACTGCCGCCTACCGCTCGCAGGGTCGATCGGACACCCGGAAAGGAGCAGGGTGATGATCGATACGGCCGACGCGACCGCTCCCGAACCCACCGCCACCTCGGACACCGCCGGACTGTACGGGGAAGGCATCGTCGCCGGCATCATCGGCGCCGCGACGGTGGCCGTCTGGTTCCTGATCGTGGACGCCATCAACGGCCGGCCGCTCTACACGCCCACCGTGCTGGGCACCGCGCTGTTCCGCCGCGGCGCCGGGCTCGAGTCGCTCGAGACGCTGCCGGTGTCGCTCGAGATGGTGCTGATGTTCACCTGGGTCCACGGCCTGGCGTTCGCGGCCATCGGAGGCCTCGCCTCGCGCCTGCTCGGCATGGCCGAGCGCAACCCGAGCCTGGGCTTCGGCGTGCTCCTGCTGTTCGTCGTCTTCGAGGCCGGCTTCACGGTGACCGCCATGCTGTTCGCGCAGCCCGTGCTCAAGGCTTTGACGTGGCCGGCGATCCTGGTGGCCAACCTGCTGGCCGCCGCCGCGATGGGCCTCTGGTTCCGCTGGCGCCACCCGGCCCTGCGCGTGAACCCTTAAGCGGCTACGCGACCCGGAGCACGATCTTCCCGAACTGCTGGGCCTTCTCCATCCGGCGCTGGGCCTCGGCGCCCTCCTGGACGGGGAAGACCTGGTCCACGATGGGCTTGAGCCGGCCGGCGAAGCAGAGGCGCATGACGTCGTGGAACTCCTTCCGGGTGGCCATGGTGGAGCCGATGATCGAGATCTGGTTCCAGAAGACCACCCGGATGTCGGTCTCCCCGATGGGGCCGGTGGTGGCCCCGCAGGTGACCAGCCGGCCGCCCTTGCGCAGGGCCCGCAGCGAGTGCTTCCAGGTCGCGCCGCCCACGTTCTCGATGACCACGTCCACGCCGCGCTTGCCCGTCAGGTCGCGCACGGCCCTGGCCCAGTCCTCGCGCGCGTAGTTGAACCCGACGTCGGCCCCCAGGGCCTTGGCCCGGGCGAGCTTGTCGTCGCTCGAGGACGTCACGATGACCCGGGCCCCGCAGAGCTTGGCGATCTGGACGGCGGTGGAGGACACGCCTCCGCCCACGCCCAGGATCAGCACGTCCTCGCCCGGCCGCACCCGGGCCTGGGTGACCACCATGCGCCAGGCGGTCATGTTGGTCAGCATGAAGGAGGCGCCCTCCTCCCACCCGATGTGGTCGGGCAGCCGGAGCAGGTTGGCGGCGGGGACCACGACGTACTCGGCCAGACCGCCCGGCACGTGCTCGCCGATGATGCCGTAGCGCGGGCACAGGCAGTCCTCGCCGGCGATGCAGAACTCGCACCGCCCGCAGGAGAGGCTCGGGTTGACCACCACGCGCTCGCCGGTCCGGACGCCTTCGACTCCGGGCCCGACCTCGGCCACCTCGCCGGCGATGTCGCAGCCGGTCCAGAAGGGCAGCGGCGTGTTGAGGGCGGGGATGCCCTCGCGCACGAAGATGTCCAGGTGGTTCAGCGCGCAGGCGCGCACGCGCAACCGGACCTGGCCGGGCCCCACCTCGGGGTCGGGGACGTCCTGCCAGCGCAGGCGGTCGGCGCCGCCGAACTCGTTGAAGGCCAGCGCTTTCATGGTCCGTTGAACTCCCTCACGACGCGGGGCAGGCGCGGGTCGTCCAGCCCCGGCTGGTGCGGCTCGTAGAACGCGGTGCGGTCCAGGAGTCCGGCGTAGCGCTCCTTGATCCGCGCGGCGATGGTCTGCCAGGTCCCGCTCACGGCGTAGGTCTCGACCATCTCGTCGGTGATCAGGTCGGCCATCCCCTTCCAGTCGCCCTCCACCGACTTCCGGTGGAGATGCGGGACCAGGTCCTGCCAGCCGTGGACGGCCAGCACCGGCTCGTAGGTCCGGGTGGAGGCGTAGAAGGCGATCTGCTGGCGGACGGCCTGGCGGGCGCGAGCCTGCTCGGCCTCGCTGTCGCCGATGATGACGAAGGTCGAGGTGACGTAGGTGAAGTCCGCCCGCGAGCGGCCCGACCGGCGCAGGCCCTCGTCGACGGCCGGGTGCACGACCTCGCGCAGGTACTTCGGGCTGTTGAAGGGGTGGACGTGGAGCCCGTCGGCCACCTCGCCGGCCACCCGGCACATGGCCGGGTTGACGCCGGCCAGGTAGACCGGAATCCGGGGGTGCGCGATGGGCCCCGGGTTGAAGAACGGCGTCATCAGGTCGAAGCGGTAGAACTGCCCCTTGAAGTTCAAGCGCGTCCCGTTCTGCCAGCAGTCCCAGATGGCGCGCAGCGCCTGCACGACCTCGCGCATCCGGGGGGCGGGCGCGTCGAACTTCACCGAGAAGCGCCGCTCGTTGTGGCCCTTGACCTGGGAGCCCAGGCCCAGGATGAACCGGCCGTCGGAGGCGGCCTGGAGGTCCCAGGCGATGTGGGCGGTGACCATCGGGCTGCGCGGGAAGGCGACGGCGATGGCGGTGCCGAGCTTCACGCGCGAGGTCACGGTGGCGGCGACGGCCAGGGGCAGGAACGGGTCGTGCTGGGTCTCCGACGACCAGAGGCAGTCGAAGCCCAGGGCCTCGACCTTCCGCGCGTAGGCGGGGATCGACTTCAGGTCGTGCGTCAGCATGCCGACGTCGAGCTTCACG
>DATLZL010000311.1:0-6148 GCA_035574035.1 Binatia bacterium
CGGTGAACGTGCCCCCGATGTCCACTCCCAGCCGGTAACTCATCCCTGCTCGTCCCCCTGTGTCCCGTTGCCTTCCCCCAAGACTTCCCGGACCGCCGCGACGACACGGGCGACCTCGGCCGCGCCGACGCCTCGGTGGACGACGAACCGGATCCGGCCGGCGCCGAACGGCAGGGCCAGGACCCCGCGCGCCGCGAGAGCCTCCGCCACCGCCGCCGGGTCCGGCCTGGAGCGGCCGAGCCGCCACAACACGATGTTCGTCCGGGCCCGCGCGTCGAGGCCCAGCGCGGCCAGCTCCTGCGCCAGCCCGGCCGCGATGCGGTGATCCTCGGCCAGCCGCTCGACCATCGCGTCGAGCGCGACCAAGCCGGCGGCGGCCAAAAAGCCCACCGGCCGGATCCCGCCGCCGAACCGCTGCCGCACCTCCACCGCCCGCTCGATGAGCGCCCTCGGCCCGGCGAGCACGGCCCCTATCGGCGCGGCCAGGCCCTTGTTCAGGCTGACCGCCACCGTGGTGGCGAGCCGGCCGAGGGCGGACGCCGGGCAGCCGAGGGCTACCGCCGCGTTGAACAGGCGGGCCCCGTCCAGGTGGACGGCGGCACCGTAGCGCCGCGCCAGCTCGGCCACGGCGGCGTGGTACTCGACGGGCAGGACCGCGCCGCCCGCCCGATTGTGGGTGTTCTCCAGCACCACCAGGGCTGCGCGCGCCCGCAGGGGATCCGGCGGCTCGGCGAGAACCGCCTCCAGCTCGTCCAGCCCCATCCGGCCTTCCTCGCCCGCCAATGACCGGACCATGACGCCCGACAGGGCGGCCGGTCCCCCCGCCTCGGAGGTCAGCACGTGCGAACTCGCCTCGGCCACCAGCGCCTGCCCCGCGGCACAGTGCAGGTGAATCGCGACCTGGTTGGCCATCGTGCAGGTCGGAAAGAGGAGCGCGTCCTCGTGGCCCGTGAGCTCGGCGACGCGACGCTCCAGGGCCCGCTGGTGTGGGTCCTCGCGGAGGCCGAACGCCGGCGGCTCGGCCAGCGCCCGCACCATCGCCTGCACGACGGCCTCGGCCGGCGGCGAGACCAGGTCGCTGCGCAGGTCGACGGGTCTCGTCACCGGCCCCTCATGGCCGCCACCGGGGCGAGCGCCAGTTCGGGAAACCAGTAGAGCAGGAAGGAAAGCACGCTGAGCATCACGGCATAGGGCAGCGACGCCCACGCCACCTCCGCCATTGTCACGTCACGCGCCACCGATTGGACCGCGAACAGGTTGAGACCGATGGGAGGCGAGAGCTGGGCCAGCTCGCTCTGGATCACCAGGATCACGCCGAACCACACCCCATCGAAGCCCATCGCTTTCAGCGTCGGGTAGATCACCGGCACCGTGAGCAGCATCATCGAGACGCCATCGAGAAACGTGCCGAGCACGAGGTAGAGGATGAACAGGGCAGTGAAGAAAGCGAACGGTCCCAGCCCGGCGTCCAGGAGGTTTCGGGCCATTTCCCGGGCGATGCCCGCGTGTACCACGGCGAACCCGAGGATCTGCCCGTTGATGATGATGAACATCACTACGCCGCTGACGGCGATGGTGGTCTTCAGCGCCCCGTACAGGCCCGCCCAGCTGAGCTCGCGATGCGCCGCCGCCATCACCACGGTCAGCCCGCATCCCACCGCCGCCGCCTCGGTCGGGGTCATCACGCCGAAGTACATGCCCCCGATGACGGAGACGATGAGCAGGAGCGTCGGCGCGCACTGACCGATCGCCACCGCGATCTGGCCCCAGGTGTGGCGCGGGGCCCGAGGCGGGACCAACTCGGGGGCCACCGCGACCCGCACGGCGACGTAGGCCATGAACATCAGCGTGGCCAGGACGCCCGGCACGAGACTCGCCACGAACAGGTCGATGACCGACTCCTGCACTACCGCGCCGTACACGAGCATGAAGATGCTCGGAGGGATCAGGTTGCCCAGGGCCCCGCCGCCGGTCAGGGTGCCGAGGGTGAGCTCGTCGCAATAACCCCGGGCCCGCATCTCGGGCAGGGCCACCGTGCCGATGGTCAGCGCGGTGGCTGTGGACGAGCCGGAGATCGCCGAGAACACGGCGCAGGCCACGATGTTCGACTGGGCCAGCCGGCCGGGAACGGCGTTCAGCAGCACGCTCAGCCCCGTGTAGAGCCGGCGGGACATCCCGCTGCGCAGGATGATCTCCCCCATCAAGACGAAGAGCGGCAGCGCGGTCAGGGTGAACGAATTGGCCGTGTTCCAGACGATGTCGCCCAAGCTGGGCCACAGGCGGAGGCCGCCGTTCATCGTGATGCCCAGGATGCCGATCGCCCCCATCGCCGTGCCGATGGGCACCCCAGCCAGGAGCAGCCCGACCAGGCCGGCGGTGTAGATCCAGAACGCGGTGTCCCAGGTCACAGGTCCAATCCCGACGTGCCGGCTGTCTCGCTCACCGACCGACGGCCGGTCGCCCGCCGGACGATCTCGTCCAGGTAAGCCAGGCAGAGGACCGAGAACCCGAACGGCAGGACCAGCTGCGGCCAGACCAGCGGGGTGGCGGACGGCTGGATGGAAACCGTGCGCATGCGCCAGCTCGTCCCGACGACGATCAGCGTCGCGTAGAGCGCCACTGCGCTGACCGCGAGGCCCAGGACGGCGGCTCCGAGCGCCGCCGCCCGCCGGACCGGCGCCGGCAGCCGGTCCACCGCCGCCCCGACGCGCAGGTGGCGCTCCTCCCGGAGCGTGTAGGCCGCGCCCAGGAGCGTCACCCAGACGAAGAGATAGGCCGCGTACTCGTCGGCGACCAGGGTCGAGGTCCCGAACAGGTAGCGGCCGCCGACCTCGACATTGACGAGGCCCAGCATCAGCACGACGAGCACGCCCGCGACGGCGGTCAGCCCGTCCACGAGGCGCTCGACCGCCCGGCCGAAGGTGTCGATCACGCCGTCGGCAGGAGCGGCTTCGTCACCGCGTGCAGGCGCCGGCCTTGGCCAGCAACTCCCGGCCGATCGGCGCGTGGCGCTCCGCCCACGAATCCCACATCGGACGCATCAAGGCCCGGGCTCGGGTCAGGTCGGTCGCGCTGGGCTCGCGCAGCACCACGCCGTGGCGGGTCAGACTCTCCCGCGCGGCTCGGTCCCCGTCCTCCGACATCTGCCGGTACCGGGGCGCCCACTCCGCCGCCTTGGCGGTCAACAGGCGCGCCAGGTCGGCCGGAAGGCGTCGAAACTCGCCCTCGTTGACCATCAGCACCTGGTGGCCCATCGTAAGGTTGAGCAGGTAGCCGTTCTTCACGATGTCGTACGCCTTCCAGTCGTTCGCCGAGAGCGCCGACGTGATGGCCCCGTCGATTACCCGCCGCTCCAGCGCCGGAACGACCTCGGCCGAGGTGATCGACACCGAGGCCACCTGCAGCAACCGCAGCGCCTCCACCTGCTGGGGGTTCCAGGTCCGCACCTTGAGCCCCTTGAGGTCGTCCAGCGTGGCCACCGGCCGGTTCAGCCACAGGTTCTGGGGCGGCATGGTCCAGTGGACGAGGACCCGCACGCCGACCTTCCGGAGCAGAAGTTCATCGACCACCGGGGCCACCTCGGGCAGGGCCCGATGGAAGCCCTCGTACGACGTGCACAGGAAGGGGAGCGAGAACACGTTCACCTCCGGGACGTCCCCGGCGGCGAATCCCACCGCCACGTCGCCCATCTGAACCTGGTTGTTGGCGACGGCCTTGATGACGTCGGGTGCCTTGTACGGCAGCTCGCCGGCAGCGAAGACCGTGATCTTGAACCGCTGCTGACTGGCCTTGAAGACGTCGTCGGCGAAGGCGCGGTTCAGGGCCGCGGGTTTGTCGTTGGTCGGGAAGTAGGTGAAAAACTTCCACTCCACCTCAGCGGCACCGGCCTGACCCCCGAGCGCCACGAGGACCACCGCCAGCCAGCCGAGGACGCGTCGACATCTTGTGCCTGTCATGGTGTACCTCCGCGATCCGATCACGGTTCCGGGCGGCCGCTATCGTGGAGAGGCGTCCCCGGCGATGTCAATCGCGGAGGGTGACGAGAATTCCTCGATGAATTATCGCGACAGCGGCGCGAGAGTGTCGGGGAGCTCGGCCGTCACCGTGACCTGGCGCTCGGCCTGCTCGTAGAGGGCGGTCATGGCGTGAAGGAAGCTGGCGGCGCTGCCGACACTTCGCTCGTGCTCGTCGAGCCACGAGAGACTCCGTACCAGGCACTCCTCACGGACACGCCGGTAGCGGAGACAGGCCTCGTCGCCCCGGGCGGTCGTCGCGTACCGTGTCTCGTGACCGCGACGTGTCGCCTCGACCAGGCCCTGGCGGACCAGTTTTTTCAGGGCGTAGGCGGCCACGTGGCGATCCTCGATGTTCATGACGAGGCAGATGTCGGCCAGACGTTTACCCCGCGCTCGATGGTTGACCGCGTGGAGGAGCAACACGTCCAGCGCCCCGAGCCCGGTGACGCCGGCCGCCGCCATGCACCGGACCGCCCATTTGAAAAACGCATGGCTGGCGATGATGAGTCCGTACTCGAACTCACTGAGCCCGCGGCTCGTCGCCGACCGGGACTCGCCCGGCGCGGACGGTGTCCGAGCAGCGCGTGCCCCGGGGGATCGCGACCCGCGTCGCCCGAGACGGCCCCTCCGCCCGCCGGCCCGGCGGGCGCGACGCTGGCCCGGCCCGCTCGTGATCTTGCGCGTCGCCATCGCGGTCCCTCGGCGTGAGCCCTCAGCCCGCGCGCTCGCCCGGAGCTGTTCGGCCCGCTATGTCTTCCCGGTGATCACGCAGAACCCCTGGGCCTCGATGCCCAGGGCCACGTTGAACCTGCTGCGGAAGTTCTCCAGCGCGACGGCGGCGGTGAGCTCGACGATCTCGGCCTCCGAGAAGTGGGCGCGGAGCGCGGCGAAGAGCTCGTCGGTCGGCCGGCGGCCGGTCATCGTCATCGCCTCGGCCCAGGCCAGGGCCGCCCGCTCGCGCGCGCTGTAGAGCGGGCTCTCGGCCGCCCGCTCCACGTCGCGGATCTTGTCCTCGCTCGCCCCCGCTCGCATCCCCCGGGATGCGTTGATGTCGATTCAGAACGGACAGCCGTTGATCAGGGCGACCCGCAGGTAGACCAGCGCCAGCAGGTCGGGCGGCAGCAAGCCGGACTTCTCCACCGCGGCCGACAGCGCCTTGGCCGCCTTCATGATTCCCGGCCGGTGGGCCAGGACCTTGGTGGTGTTGAGCACGAAGCCGAAGGTCTCGCGCTCGCGCGCGAAGACCTCCTGCAGGACGGGATCGTCGCCGGGCTCCTCGATCTCGCGGACGCGGGGCATGGGCGGATTCTACCGCGGCCCGAGCCGCCGCTCGATGTCGGCCAGGGCCTCGACCAGCACCTCGCCCACGACCTGCAGGCTCCGGGCCGACACCTTGTCCAGGGTGTCCTCGGCCGTGTGCCAGGGCGGGAAGTCGAAGTCGATCAGGAGCGTGGCCGGCACGCCCCGGCGCAGGAACGGGAGGTGGTCGTCCTCGACGGCCAGGGTCTCGGGCCGGAAGTGGGCGCCGTGCCCGAGACGCGCGGCGGCCTGCCAGACGAGGTCGGTCAGCCAGGGGGTCGAGTGCGCCTCGCGGCGGATGGCCAGGTCGCGGTCGCCGATCATGTCGGCGACCAGGACGGCGCGCGGCAGGTTCCCGCCCCGGGCCATCTGCTCGGCGAGCCGGCGCGAGCCGTAGAGGCTGTCGCGCTCGGTCCACGTCACCCGCGCCTCCTCGCCGTCGAAGAACACGACCCAGTACGTGAACCCGCGCGGCCGGGCGGCCAGGGCCCGGGCCAGTTCCAGCAGGAGCCCGGTGCTGGAGCCGCCGTCGTTGGCGCCGACGAACCGGATGTCCGGGAACCACTTGGTGTCGTAGTGGCCGCCGACCAGGATGATGTCCGGGCGCCGGCCGGGCAGCACGCCGATCACGTTGGCCATGGCCAGCCGCCCGTGGGGCGTGTCGGCCTCGAAGGCGTCCACACGGACCCGGGCGCCGGTCTTCTTGAGTTCGGCGACGATGTACTCGCGCGCGCGGGCGGCGCCGGGGGAGCCGGCCGGCCGCGGGCCGATGGCGACCACGCGCTCGACGTGACGGAAGGCCGCCTGTCCGTCGAAGGCCGGGGCGGCCGCCG
>DATLZL010000312.1:0-12929 GCA_035574035.1 Binatia bacterium
TGACGAGGACGACCTCGAAGCCCTCCTCGCGGAGCGCGCGGCAGCCCTGGGTGCCGGAGTAGTCGAACTCGCAGGCCTGGCCGATGACGATCGGCCCCGAGCCGATGATCAGGATCTTGCGGAGATCGGTCCGCCGGGGCATCACCCCTCGCCCGGGCGCAAGTTCCGTACCCCCTTGGGCGTGTCCCGGCGGCGCCGGCTGCCGCCGGAGAGGCGGCGCCCGTCGCCTCGGAGTTCGCCGATCTGTGCACAGGGTTGACCAGGCAGGGGACCTCGTTGCCTACCGCGCCGCGCGCAGGTAGAGCACAACGTCGGGCCCGAAGGGCGAGGTGAGCGAGCGCGGCGCCCCGCCGTCCACCGGGCGAGCGGTGAGGGTCCGCTCGGTCCGGGGGTGGAACCACTCGACGCGCACCGGCCCCGGCGTGGCCGAGAGGTCCACCGTCACGCGCCGGCCGCGGGGAAGGTAGACGAGGTACTCCTCGGGGCTCGCCGAGGCCGTGGCCAGGCAGTAGCCGGACGAGGCCAGCGTGTTGCGCGGTGCCATCGTCGCCAGGTCGATCCGCGCGGCCCAGGCCCGCGTCTGCCCCATCGCCCGCCGCGCCGCCTCGCGCACCGGGTCGTCGTCGAGCGGGTCCATGTAGATCGGGTTGAGCCCGCGCAGGAAGCTCTTCCAGACCCACGCGCGGGCGTCGGCGGGCGTGCGGTGCTCGCGGCGGCAGAGGCCGCACAGGTGGTCGGTGTCGCTCAGCACGACCTTGGCGCCGGTGGCCGCCGGCGGGTCGGTGAGGTAGGGCTCGCTCGGCGTCGAATCGGGCGACACCCAGTCGGCCGGGCCGGCGTAGAGCGTGCTGTTCCGCCCGCCCCGGAACTGGAACGTCATGCCGACCGGGTGCTGCCTGGGCTTGCGAGCCTGGTAGTCCTTCACGAACCGGATCATGTGGTACTGCCAGGCGGTGGAGTAGGCGCCCGCCTCGTTGGCGATCTCGTAGAGCACGTTGTCCAGGTCGTTGAGCGTGTCGATGACCCGGGCCACGTACGCCTCCTGGATGCGCGTCACCGCCGGCACCGCGAGCGTGTGGACCTCGAGCCCCCGGCCGTCGCCGTCGGCGTCGGCGTCGATGCCGTTGACGTTGTTCCGCGGGTGGAACGGGTGGCCGTGCCAGCGCCAGGGCGCCTCCGAGCGCTGCAGCGCCCAGCCCTCGAAGAGCATCACCGCCACGTACAGGCCGCGCTCGGCCGCCGCCGCCGCCCGCGCCCGCAGCCGCTCGAAGTACGCGGGGTCGAATCGAGTCAGGTCGAATCGGGGCTTGCCGTCCAGCGCGGTGCCGGGACCCGTGCGGGCCCAGGGGTGCGGGCGGATGAAGCGCGGCTCGCCGTCGGCGGTGTGCCGGGTGAGCTCCCAGGCCCAGAGCCGGATGAAGCTGTGGTTCATCGCCTGCAGTCGGTCCAGGTACGCGGTGAAGTCGAACGGTGCGGGCGGGTCGGTGGGGCCGATGTCGACGAGGTTGCTCCAGTGGTGCGACCCGGTGAGGTACACGGCCCGCCCGGTGCTGTCGGTGAAGTAGCGCGGGTTGGAGGCCAGGACCTCGAGCGGCCCCATGGCCGCGGCGACCGGCGGCCCGACGAGCGGACCGGCCGCCGCCAGGGCGACGAGCGCGGCCACCGCCGGGAATCGACGCCACGGGCGTTGCCGTCGCATGCGGGTCTCCACGCATCGGACGGCGTACAACCGGCGTGCCGGCTCGGCCCCGGCCCCGGGGGCCGGGGTGGCACGGCCCTTGAACCTCGAGACGCCGATGCGACGCCGCGCGCTCGTCCTCGGGGTCGCGCTCGTCGCGGTCGCCCTCGCCGCGCTTTCGGCCGCCGCGCTGGTCCCCGGCGGCCCGACCGCGCTGCCCGAGCCGTCCGGGTGGGGGCCCAATTTGGTCCAGAACGGCGACTTCGAGGCCCTCGACCCGGACGGCCGGCCGCAGCACTGGCAGGCGCCCTCGCCCCGGTGGAGCGTCGACGGCGGCCGCGACGGCGGCCGTGCCTTCCGGCTGACCGATCCGTCGGCGACGCCGGAGTACGACCACGCCACCCAGACGCTGCATCTCACGCGCGGCGTCTACCGGCTGAGCGGCTGGATCAGGACCGAGAACCTGGGGGGGAACGTCCCCCGCAGCGGCGTGCGGTTGAGCCTCGGCAGGCGCTCGACGCCGGTCGTGAGCGGCACGACCGGGTGGACCCGCTACGAGGTGGCGCCGATCGTCGTGTCCGAGGACGGCGTGGTGCCCCTGCGGCTCGAGGTCTACGCCGGCCGCCGCGACGGCCGCTCGGTGCAGCCCACCGGGACGGCCTGGTTCGACGACGTCCGCGTGGAGGCGCAGGTGCCGGCCGGGATCGAGGCCTTCATGCTCTACCCGAACTTCCGGGGGATGCTGTTCGCCGAGGGGCCGGCGGTGATGAGGTTCGAGGTCACCGTCGCCGCCCCCGTGAGGGGGCTAGTGCGGGCCAGCGTGGTCGAGGAGGGCGCCGACCGGGTGGTCGCCACGCGGGACTTGCCCGCCGCCGAGCGGTTCGTCGCCGAGCTCGACGGCGGGGTGCTGGAGGCCGGCCGGACCTACCTGGTCTCGTTCGCCCGCCTCGACGGCCCGGACGGCCCCGTCGTCGCGCGGACGCCGCCCTACCGGGTCTCCAGGGTGCCGGCCGGGGTGCGCGCGCGCATGACCGTCGCCTTCGACGAGAAGAACCGCGTGCTCGTGCGCGGCGTGCCCCGGTTCGTGCTGGGTGTGTACGACTCGAGCGGCTCCTACAGCGACAGCGAGCGATTCTGGGAGGAGGCGCTCTGGTCGTCGCGCGGGCGCCGGCTGGACGGGGTCCGGATCAATTTTTACCTGAACTACAAGCTCGGCCAGGCCTCGCTCCCGGCGATGACGGCGCTGCTGGACGCCCTGCACCGGCGC
Source organism: Binatia bacterium (assembly GCA_035574035.1). Classification (GTDB taxonomy): domain Bacteria; phylum Methylomirabilota; class Methylomirabilia; order Rokubacteriales; family CSP1-6; genus DATLZL01. The sequence continues at coordinate 2,946 of DATLZL010000312.1, forward strand.
GGTGTCCTCTACCTGCAGACCGGGAACTGCCACGAAGGCCGACCGGCCGATGCCCGGCCCTTCGCCATCCAGTCGGACCGCTACGTCCGCGCGCTGGGCGGTCACCCGGCCGCCGCCGGCTACTACACCGTGGACGAGTGTCGGCCCTCGGTCCTGGCCTCCGTGTTCGCGCAGTACGAGCGGCTGCGCCGGCTCGACCCCGACAGCCTCACGCTGGCCGTGCAGACAGCGCCGCACGAGCTGCCGCTCTGGCGCGACGCCGCCGACGTGCTGGCCACCGACCCCTATCCGCTCTTCCGCCGGCCGCCGCCCGGAGGATACCGCCACGGCCTGGTCGGCGAGTGGACGCGCCTCAGCCGGGAGGCCGTGCGCGACGCCCGGCCGGTGATGACGGTGCTCCAGTTCTTCACGTTCCAGGGCTCGCCGTGGCCGACGCTGGACGAGATGCGCAACCACGCCTACATGGCGGTGGTGGAGGGGGCCCGGGGCCTCTGGTGGTGGAGCATCGGCGACGGCCGGGGCGCCCTCGAGCACGTCTGCCGCGGGTGGTGTCTCGAGAAGGTCGAGCTGATGGAGCGGCTGCGCGCCGTCGTGAACGAGCTGGCCGACCTGGAGCCGGTGCTGGCGGCGGAGGACGGCCCGGCCGTGGCCGTGCAGCCGGCCACGGTGCGCACGCGAACCCGGCGGTGGGGCGACCGCCTCTACCTCTTCGCCTACAACGCGACCGCCACCCCGGCCGAGGCGACGTTCGCGCTGCCCGGCCCGCCGCGCCGCGTGCACGTGCACGGCGGCCGCGGCGGCTCTCTGCGGGTCGAGGGGCACGGCTTCACCGACCGTCTGGAGGGCTGGCAGGCCCGCGTCTACGTCCTCCAGATGCCGTAGCCGTCGCCCCTGCGCTCGGCCGCCCCTCGAGCGTCCGCCTCCCGTCGTCGAGTGTCAGCGTCGAATTGACCCCCTGAAAATAGTAGAACGTTCAATCGCCGGAAAATCGCTCTTCTCCGCGGCGGTATGTCGTGGCGTACCTCTTGCCCTCCCCCGGCCCCGTGCAACGGAGTTCCCAATCTGGGCAACCGATTCCCGACACGGGGGTGAGCATGCGTCACTGGCGACTGAGCGGAATCCTGGCCGCGCTGGCCCTTCTCGGCGCCGTCTTCGTGCCGAGCGCGGCGACGGCCGCGGAGGCGTTCCTCCTGTACCCGAACTACCGGGGCCTCATCTTCGATGACCGTCCGGAGATCGTCGTGGAGGCGCCCAGCGGTGCCTCGGTCACCGTCACCGACAAGGGCAGCGGCGGCACCGTTACCTCGGTGACGAGCCGCGGGTCCAAGGTCACGATCCCGGCCGGCGGCCTCACCCAGGACCGCGACTATGTCGTCACCGTGCGGGCCGGCGGCACCGAGCTGGGCCGCTGGGACGTGCGGCTGGTTCCCGCCAGCCGGCGCCAGAGCATGCGGATCAGCTTCGACGCCAAGGGTCGGGTGCTGGTCAACGGCGTGCCCCGCTTCCTCCTCGGCGTCTACGACTCGGGCATGGGCTACGTGGACAGCGTCAGCGGATGGGAGCAGACCCTGTTCGCCCCGGACGGCAAGCGGCAGCTGGGCGGGATCCCGATCAACCTCTACCTGAACTACTGGTACGGGCAGGCGCCGCTGTCGGCCATGCTGACGCTCATGGACGCCCTGCAGAAGCACGGCGTCCTCTACCTGCAGACGGCGAACTGCTTCGAGAACGGCAGCTACACCCGGATCCCCTTCGCGGTGGACCAGTCCGAGTCGTACGTGCGGTCGTTCGGGGCGCACCCCGGGGCGGCCGGCTACTACATCGCCGACGAGTGCCGGGACCCGCTGATCCCGGAGACCCGGCAGCACCACGAGCGGCTCAAGCGCCTCGACCCCGACTCCATGACGGTGGCGGTCACCCTGGCCCGCGGCTACATCGACCCCCGCAAGTGGGTGGACGCGGCCGACGTGATCGGCACCGATCCCTATCCGCTCTTCGGCGCCGAGCCGGCCCAGGGGTACACCCACTTCCAGGTGGCGGACTTCGTGGCCCAGCTCAAGGACGCGCTGCGGGACACCCGGCCGGCCCTGGCCGTGCTCCAGCTCTTCAAGTTCACCTCCAACAGCCGGCTGCCGACCCGGGCCGAGTACCGGGCCCACGCCATCATGGCGATCGTCGAGGGCGCCCGGGGCCTGATGTGGTGGGAAGTGGGCGACAACGGCCTGCGCAAGTCGTCCTCGACTCCGGAGCAGATCGCCACCCACATGGGCTACCTGAAGGAGCTCGTCAGCGAGCTGGCCGCACTGGAGCCGGTCCTGCTGGCCGACGACGTCCCCGGCGCCCTGACCGGCAACTCCACGCGCTACAGCGACCCGCTGGCTGGCCGCATCGCCCAGCTCCGTCACAACATCGCGGTGGAGTGGCTCGAGTCCAACAAGGACTGGTACCGGGCCGAGCTGGCTCGCCTGCAGAACGGCGACACCTCGCGGTCGCCGATGCTGCCCGGGGCGGCCACCATCCGGACCAAGGTGAAGATCGTCGACGGCAAGGGTTACGTCTTCGCCTACAACTACACCAACCAGCCGACCCCGGTCACCTTCACCTGGCACGTGGCGCCCGGCCGGGTGACCGAGTACCGCGGCGGCCGGAGCTTCCCGGTGTCGGGCTCGTCCTGGAGCGACACCTTCGGACCCTACGACTCCCGCATCTACGTGATCGCCAACGGCGGTCCCGGAGGCGGCTCGGGCGGGACCACTCCGCCGGCACCCCCGTCGTCGCTGGCGCTGTCCTTCACCAACCCGGCCGCCGGGGCCACGGTGAGCGGCACGACGACGGTGACGCTGGCGGCCAGCGGGGGGAGCAACTACACGTTCCGGCTGGCGGTGGACGGGACGCAGGTCTACGTCGGGACCAACCCGAGCTTCGCCTGGAACACGACGGCGGTGGCCAACGGGAGCCGGACGCTGACGGCGACGGTGACGGACGGCAACGGCCGGACGGCGACGGCGACGCGGACGGTGACGGTGGCGAACGGGACGAGCGGCGGCAGCACGCCGCCGCCGTCGACGACACCGCCGCCGGCGCAGACGGCCAGTTTCGCGGTGTCGTTCAGCTACCCGAGCGCGGGGGCGACGGTGCGGGGCACGCAGTCGGTGGGGATGGCGACGACGGCGCCGTGGGGGTCGCCGAAGACGTTCCGGCTGCTGGCCAACGGGGTGGAGGTGGCCCGGCAGGCGATGAGCACGGGCTCCACCTGGTGGGTGCAGTGGGACAGCAAGACGGCGGCCGACGGGGCGGTGACGCTGACGGCCACGGTGACGGACGGGGCGGGCAAGGTGGCGGTGGCCACGCGGACGGTGACGGTGGCCAACGGGACCGTCGCCCAGGCGCCGGCGGCGTCCGATTCCCCCAGCGCGTCGCCGGCCCCGAGCCCGTCGCCCAGCCCGTCGCCGAGCCCGGCCCCGCCGCCCGTCGTCGCGGCCATGGGCCCGCTCAAGGTCCATCCCTCCAACCCGCGCTACTTCATGGACGCCGGCGGCCGTCCCGTGCTGCTGACCGGCTCGCATACCTGGAGCAGCCTCGTCGACATCGGCACCACCGACCCGCCGGACGCCTTCGACTTCGACGCCTACCTCGACCTGCTCGAGGCGCGGAACCACAACTTCATCCGGCTGTGGACGTGGGAGCTCAGCCGGCACATGTCGGGCTCCACCAGCTGGAGCCGCCCGCACCCGTGGGTGCGGTCGGGGCCCGGCACCGCGCTGGACGGCAAGCCGAAGTTCGACCTCTCGCGCTTCGACCAGGCCTACTTCGACCGGCTGCGCCAGCGCGTCATCGCCGCCCGGGATCGCGGCATCTACGTCGCGGTCATGCTCTTCGAGGGCTGGGGCGTGCAGCGCTCGTCACACCCCTGGCGCTGGGACGGCCACCCCTTCAACGGCCGCAACAACATCAACGGCGTGAACGGCGACCCGAACGGCGACGGCCTGGGGACGGAGGTGCACACCCTGGCCGTGCCGGCCGTGCGGGCGATCCAGGAAGCGTACGTCCGCAAGGTCATCGACACCGTCGGCGACCTCGACAACGTCCTCTACGAGATCGCCAACGAGGCGGGACCCTACTCCACCCAGTGGCAGTACCACATGATCCGGTTCGTGAAGAACTACCAGGCGAGCAAGCCCAAGCAGCACCCGGTGGGCATGACGTTCCAGTACGCGGGCGGCAGCAACAGCACGCTCTTCGCCAGCCCGGCCGACTGGATCTCGCCGAACTCGACCGCCGCCGAGAACTACCAGTCCGACCCGCCGGCGGCCGAGGGCCGCAAGGTCATCGTGAGCGACACCGACCACCTCTGGGGGGTGGGCGGCGACCGGACGTGGGTCTGGAAGAGCTTCCTGCGCGGGCTGAACCCCATCTACATGGATCCGCTCGACGCCAACGCCACCCGCGAAGGAGCGCGCCGGGCGATGGGGCACGTGCGCGCGTTCTCGGAGCGCCTGGACCTGGTGGGCGCCGTCCCGCGGAACGCGCTGGCTTCGAGCGGCTACTGCCTGTGCAAGGCCACCGCGAGCGGCGCCGAGTACCTGGTCTGGGCTCCCGGCGGTCGCGTGACGGTCGACCTGTCGGCGACCGGCGGCACGCTGGCCGTGGAGTGGTTCAACCCCGCCACCGGCGCCACCACCGCCGGTCAGCCGGTGCCGGGCGGCGGCAGCCGGGCGTTGGTCGCCCCGTTCAGCGGCGACGCCGTGCTCTTCCTGAGGTCGGCGTGATGGCGGCCCGGATCGTCGAGCCGCTCGCCACGCTGCGCCCGGTCTACCAGCCGGGACTGGACGTCGGGCTCGCCGCCGACCTGCTCGGAGCACCCTTCGGCCTGGTCCTCGTGGAGGTGGTCGTGCGCGGCGGCCAGGGGCCGTTCTCGATCGCGCTCTACGTCAACGGCGACCCCGTCGGCGTGGACGGCGGGATCGATCACGACGAGGGGACCGGGCGGCTGCGCTGCATCCTCGACGCCGCCCCCGGGCCGCAGCCGCTGGCGCTCACCGCCCGGGTTGTCGACGCCCGCGGCCGCTGGGGCGGCGCCGCGCTGGTACTACCGGCCGGCCCGGTCGGAGTCCGGTAGCGCGCGGTCCACCACGGCGGCCACCTGACGCTTCTCGGCCGCCTTCTCCTTCCAGTGCGCGGCGGCGGCCGTCACGGCCGCCGCCGTCGCGTCCCGGGCGGGCCGCGGCCGGCGCACCAGGCGCGCCACCTGGCCCACCATGCGGTGCGGGCAGGCCAGGGCCTGCAGCAGCTCGGTCGCCAGCGTCCGGGCCAAGCGGCCGCGGTCCAGTGGAAATCCGGCCTGCGCCAGGGCCTCGCGGTGGTACGCCCAGAACGCCGGCTCCCGGCGCTCCAGCAGGCTCTCGGCGAGATACCGGTAGTATTGCGTGAGCCGCTCCCGCAGCCGGCGCTCGTACTCCTCCGGGGAGAGGAAGACCGGACCGTAGCGCTTGAGGATGGCCAGGTTGCCGGCCAGGTACGTGTTGTAGCGCTCGGCGAACGAGGCCGACACGCTGCCCGGGTGCTTGCGGGTGAAGGTCAGCACCTGGTGGACGAACCCGAAGTCGGCCGATCTCAGGATCTCGTAGCAGGCGGCCTCGTCGGCATGGATGCTGCCGGGCTCGAAGAAGGGGTCGCGGGCCCGCACCAGATCGGCCCGGAACATCACCGACGTCGGCGAGCCGAACACGTAGGGGCCGCCGAGCAGACCCAGCCGGCCCAGCGTGCGGCCGGGGACCACGGTGCTGGGGTACGGCAGGCCGTCCAGGTCCACCCAGGCCGAGCGCAGGGCATAGGCGCCGACCAGCCCCACCGAGGGATGGGCCTCGGCGACGGCGACCATCTCGGCCAGGCAGCGCGGGAACAGCCAGTCGTCGGCGTGCAGGACCTTGACGTAGGCGCTCTCGGGCGGGACCAGGCGGAAGGCGATGTTGTGGTTCTCGATGACCCCGACGAAGCGCTCGTTGGTGTGCACGCGGATGCGCCCGTCGCGGGCGGCGTAGCGGGCGGCGATCTTCGCGGTCCCGTCGGTGCTGCAGTTGTCCACGATGGTGCAGCGCCAGCGCTCGTAGGTCTGGGCCAGCACGCTGTCGATCGCCTCGGCCAGGTGGCGCTCGCCGTTGTAGACGGGCACCAGGACGCTGACGAGCGGGCCGGAGCTCACGGGGCGGCCTCGGCGGCGGCGACCGGGGCGAGCCCCGGCACCGGCGGAGCCGTCCGCCGGCGGTGGAGCTCGGCCAGCACGCCGGCCACGACGCGGTGTCCCTCCTCGGTCCAGTGGTCGTCGTCGGGCTTGTAGTGCTCGCGCCGGAGCACGGCGCGGAGGGCGACGAACGGCAGCCCCAGCCGCGCACACGCCTCGCCGATCATCCGGTCCGGGAACTCGGGGTCGGGCGGCGTGGCCGCCGGCAGGTGCGGCGCCAGCCGCGCCAGGCCGCGCGGGCTCAGCACGAGCGGGCTGGGGATCGTCATCACCACCAGCTCGGCGCCGGCCCGGCGACACACCTCCCGACCTTCCGCCAGCAGCGCCGCCGCCGCCTCGTAGGCGCGCGCGGCCAGCGGGGTGGGCGCATGCAGGGCGGCCAGCGTGGGCAGGTAGAACCGGCCGCGGCGGCCGGTGCTGACACGCCAGGGCGCGGGGCTCAGGTGGCGCGCAACGATCGTCCAGCGGCCGTCCGGCTCCCGGCGTACGAACGGCGCCCGGTAGCCGTTCATCTCGGGCGAGAGGTTGTCGTAGAGGTCGTTGCCGGGGTAGACGAACCAGACCACGACCTTGCCCCGCAACGCGGGCGCCAGCCGCCGCATGAGCAGCAGCTCCTGGACCAGGTTGTAGCCCGGCACGCCGACCGCCTTGATCCGCACCCCGCGGACCTGCCGGGCGAAGAACCGCTCGGGGTCCACGCCGTAGCCGAAAGCGTGGGAGTCGCCGACGACGACCATCTGGCTGTCGGCGACCGTCTCCCGGCCCGGCCAGCCGTCGGCGTCCGTCTCCACGCGGAACACGTCGTCGCGGTGCTCCAGGCAGTGGGCGGCGATCCCGCCCTTGACCCGCCAGCCGAGGTCGGGGTCGAACGCGAACAGGCCCCGCCAGTCGGTCACCCGCGGCTCGAGCCGGGGGGCCAGCAGCCGGGTGGCTAGCGCCACGACCCAGAGCGGGGCGCCCGCGATCAGGACCGGCAGGCTGAGGACGGTCGCGACGAGAGCGCCGGCGGCGGCGAGGACGGTGCGCGCGAGGACCCTCATGGGCCTTCCCTCAGAACAGCGTGTAGATCCCGGCCGGCGCCTCCTCGGGCTCCTCGGTCTCCAGCGCGGCCAGGAGCGCCAGCAGCGGGACGAGCGCCAGCGCCCACAGGTGGCGGGAGCGGACCGCCCAGCGCGCGTACCGGCCGAGCCAGCCGCCGGTGTCGACGGCCGGGCGCTCGTCGAGGCTCCGGTAGGTGTCGGCGTCCAGGGTCGAGTGAGCGCGCCACAGCGTCTGTCCGGGCTCGGGACGGCGGCGGAGCAGGGCCGAGCCGCCCAGGCCGACGGCGCCGAAGAGCACCGGGTACCAGACGGCGATCAGCGCCTCGCCGGCGAACCGCGCGTAGCGACGGGTCGCCTTGCTCCAGGCCCGGTAGCCGAGCACGGCCAGCCGGGGCATGAGGAGTCCGGCCAGGAGCACCACGAGCGCGGCGCCGGCCCCGACGGGCCCGGGGCCGAAGCGGGCGAGCGGGGCGGGGAGCGTGAGGAGCGCCGCGAGGACGGCGACCAGGCCCCCGACCATCACGCTGACGACGATCCAGAAGGCGCGCACCCAGGCGCGACGCGGTGGCCGGGGCAGGACCAGCATCGCTCAGTCCAGCTCGTACTGCGCGCGGTAGGCCTGGGCGTCGATGACGGCCTCCGCCGGCTGGTCGGCCTTGAGCAGCAGGCAATCTTCCAGGACGAGCGCGTCCATCTCGGTGGCGGCGAAGCACCGCCAGGCATCCTCGGGCGTGCACACGATCGGCTCCCCGCGGATGTTGAAGCTGGTGTTGACGATCACCGGGCAGCCCGTCAGCTCGTAGAAGCGCCGCATGAGCCGGTAGAAGCGCCCGTGCCGCTCGGCATCCACCGTTTGCACCCGGGCCGAGTAGTCCACGTGGGTGACGGCCGGCACGCTCGAGCGCGGCACCGAGACCCGCACGCGCAGGTCGGGGTGCTGCAGGCGCTCGAGGTCGGCGGCCGACAGGGGCCGGCGCAGCTCCGGCCGCACCGGCGCCACCACCAGCATGTACGGGCTGTCCTCGCCCGGGCGCATCTCGACCACCTCGTGGACGTGCTCGCGGAGCACGCAGGGCGCGAACGGGCGGAACGACTCCCGGAACTTGATCTTCAGGTTCATCCGGGCCTGCATCTCGGGATCGCGGGCGTCGCCGATGATGGAGCGGGCCCCGAGCGCCCGCGGGCCGTACTCCATCCGGCCGTGGAACCACCCGATGACCTGGCCGGCGGCGAGGAGCCGGGCCACCCGGTCGAGCAGCGCCGCCTCGTCGCTGAACCGCTCGTAGCGGGCGCCCACCGAGTCGAGGAAGACCTCCACCTCGTCGCGGTCGAAGGCCGGGCCCAGGAACGAGCCCTGCTGGCTGTCGCCGGGGTCCGCGTGCCGGGGCTGGCCGAGATAGTGGTGCCAGACCAGCAGCGCCGCCCCCAAGGCGCCGCCGGCGTCGCCGGCGGCCGGCTGGACCCACAGCCGCTCGAACGGGCCCTCGCGCAGCACGCGGCCGTTGGCGACGCAGTTGAGCGCCACCCCGCCGGCCATGGCCAGGAAGCGGGCGCCGGTCAGGCGGTGCGCGTGGCGGGCCGCCCGCATGACGACCATCTCGCACACGGCCTGGATCGAGGCGGCCAGGTCCATCTCCTTGCGGGTGATCCAGCTCTCGGGCCGGCGGGGCGGGCCGCCGAACAGCGCGTGGAACTTCTCGGACGTCATCGTCACGCCCTGGCAGTAGTTGAAGTAGGACAGGTCGAGCCAGAGCGAGCCGTCCTCGCGCACGTCGGCCAGGACGTCGAGGATCCGGTCCACGTACTTGGGCTCGCCGTAGGGGGCGAGGCCCATCAGCTTGTACTCGCCGGAGTTGACCTTGAACCCGCAGTAGGCGGTGAAGGCGGAGTAGAGCATGCCGAGCGAGTGCGGGAAGCGCATCTCGCGGAGCATCGTCAGCCGGTGGCCCTGGCCGAAAGCGATCGAGCTCGTGCCCCACTCGCCGGTGGCGTCGAGCGTGAGCACGGCCGCCGCCTCGAACGGAGAGGGGAAGAAGGCGCTGGCCGCGTGCGACTCGTGGTGGTTGGTGAAGGCGAGCCGGCCGGTGAAGGGGTCGCCGAGGGCGGTCCGGATCTGCTCGGGGATGCGGAGCTTGGAGCGGGCCCAGAGCGGGGCCGCCCGCCGGAAGGACGGCCGCCCGACCGGGGCGAAGGCGGCGTAGGTCTCGAGCAGCCGCTCGAACTTGGTCATGGGCTTCTCGTAGAAGACCACCCAGTCCAGGTCGGCGGCGGTGAGGCCGCCGGCCTCCAGGCAGGCAGCGATCGCCTGCTCCGGCAGCCGGGCGTCGCCCTTGCGGCGGGTGAACCGTTCCTCCTGGGCGGCGGCCACGATGCGGCCGTCCCGGAGGAGCGCCGCCGCCGAGTCGTGGTAGAGGGCCGAGATCCCCAGGATGTTCATGCCGCCGCCAGCACCTCGCGGTAGAGGTCCCGGTGGCGGCGGACCTCGGCGTCCAGGGTGTCCTCGCGCTCGACGAGCCGCCGGCACTCCGGACGCAGGCGCCGGGCCAGGTCCGCGTCGGCGAGCAGCCGGAGCGTGCTGGCCCGGAAGGCGGCGGCATCGCCGGGCTGAGCCATCTCCGCGACGCCGCCGACCCGACAGCTCACCACCGGCGTGCCGCAGGCCAGGCTGTCCACTCGCGGCGCCCGGCCGGCGGCGCGGCCAGG
>DATLZL010000313.1:0-5369 GCA_035574035.1 Binatia bacterium
TGACGAGGACGACCTCGAAGCCCTCCTCGCGGAGCGCGCGGCAGCCCTGGGTGCCGGAGTAGTCGAACTCGCAGGCCTGGCCGATGACGATCGGCCCCGAGCCGATGATCAGGATCTTGCGGAGATCGGTCCGCCGGGGCACGCGGCTACCGCGGCTCCTCGACCAGCCCGTACACGATCGAGGTCTCCGGGGCCGCCTCGTCACGACGGTAGAGCACGTCGTCCAGGCGGCCGGAGCCGATCCATACCACCTCGCCGTTGCCCCAGAGCTGCTCGCCCAGGACCTTCACCCGCCGGTCGACCCGCTCGCGTATGGCGTGGGCTTCCAGAGCCGTCTCGCTCTGGGTGGTGAACGAGGCCCACTCGGGCTTCTGCCCGGCTCCTTCGGTCTTCCGATAGGCAATCAGGTAGAGCGGCATAGGATCGATCACCCTCCCGTCTTGGTCCCCCGGCCCGTCGCCATCAACGCCGCGAACCGCTGGAACAGGTAGTTGGCGTCGTGGGGGCCGGGAGACGCCTCCGGATGGTACTGCACCGAAAATGCTGCGAGGTCGGGGTGGCTCAGGCCTTCACAAGTGCCGTCGTTGAGGTTGGTGTGGGTGGGGACCCAGCCGGCGCGCTCCAGCGAGGCGGGGTCCACCGCGAAGCCGTGGTTCTGCGACGTGATCTCCACCTTCCCGGTGGCCAGATCCTTCACCGGATGGTTGGCGCCGTGATGCCCGAACGGCAGCTTGAAGGTGCGGCCACCGGCGGCCAGTCCCATGATCTGGTGGCCCAGGCAGATCCCGAACATCGGGACCCGGCCCAGGAGCTCGCGCACGGCCGCGATCAGGTACGGCACGCCCTCGGGGTCGCCGGGCCCGTTGGAGAGGAACACGCCGTCGGGCTTCCGCTCCAGCACCGCCGCGGCCGGCATGGTGGCCGGCACCACCTCCACCTCGCAGCCGACCGCGGCCAGCTGACGCAGGATGTTGAGCTTGATGCCGGCGTCGTAGGCCACGACGCGGTGGCGGGCCGGCGGCGGCTCGACGTAGCCCCGGCCCGGCTGCCAGGGTCCCTGGCGCCACGTCCACGGCCGGTCGGTGGTCACCTCGCGGACCAGGTCGCGCCCGATCAGCCCCGGCAGCGCCCGGACCTTCTCGCGCAGGCGCTCGACGTCGAGGTCCACCGAGGAGATGATCCCGTCCTGGGCGCCGTGGTCGCGGATATGGCGGGTGAGGGCGCGGGTGTCGATGCCCTGCAAGCCCACGATGCCGTGGTCGCGCAGGTACTGGTCGAGCGAGGTCCGGCCCCGCCACGAGGAGGGCACCGGGGCGGCCTCGCGGACGACGAAGCCTTCGACCCACGGGCGGCGCGACTCCACGTCCTCCTCGTTCAGACCGTAGTTGCCGATCAGCGGGTAGGTCATGACCACGATCTGGCCTCGATAGGAGGGATCGGTCAGGATCTCCTGGTAGCCCGACATGGCCGTGTTGAAGATCACCTCCCCGGCCGCCTCCCCCCGGGCTCCCAGGGCCTCGCCGCGGAACACGCGACCGTCGCGCAGCACGAGCACGGCCGGTGTCATGACGTGTGCACCACCTTGCCGGCCACGATCGTCATCCACGGGGCGCCGCGGAGCCGCCAGCCGGCGAACGGCGTGTTGCGGCCCTTGGAAAAGAATCGGGTGGGGTCGACGGTCAGTTCCCGGTCGAGATCGAGGATGGTCACGTCCCCCGGCGCGCCGGGCGAGAGGCTGCCGCCGGGCAGGTTGAGCACGCGGGCCGGGTCGGTGCTGAGCCGGGCGACCAGCGTGCCGAGCGGCAGGAGCCCCGGCCGGACGAAGCGATCCAGCAGCAGCCCCGCCGCCGTCTCCAGCCCCACGATCCCGTTGGCGGCTCGGTCGAACTCGCCCTCCTTTTCGGCCAGCGCGTGGGGGGCGTGGTCAGTGGCCACGCAGTCGATCGTCCCGTCGGCCAGCGCCTCCAGGCAGGCCTCGACGTCCCGCTTGGTCCGGAGCGGCGGGGCCATCTTGGCGTTGGGGTCGAAGGTGCGCACCGCCTCCTCGGTCAGGATCAGGTGGTGCGGGGTCACCTCGGCCGTGACCCGAACCCCCCGGGCCTTGGCGTCGCGGACCAGCCGAACCGCGCCGGCGGTGGACAGGTGCGCGATGTGGACGTGGGCGCCCGTGAGCTCGGCCAGGATGATGTCGCGGGCCACCATGACATCCTCGGCCGCGGCCGGGGCGCCGGGGATGCCGAGTTCGGTGGAGACGACGCCCTCGTTCATCGCCGCACCGGCGGCCAGGGTGGCGTCTTCGGCGTGGCTGATGACCGGCGTACCGAACGGCAGCGTGTACTCCATCGTCCGGCGGTAGAGGGCGGCGTTCATCACGCACCGGCCGTCGTCCGAGAAGGCCACGCAGCCGGCCTCGGCCAGTTCGGCCAGCTCGGCCAGCTCCTGGCCCCCCAGGCCGCGGGTGACGGCGCCGATCGGGTAGACGCGCACGCACCCCTCGGCCCGGGCCCGGTCCAGGATGTACTCGGTGACGGCGCCGTTGTCGTTGACGGGCTGCGTGTTGGCCATGCAGCAGACGGCGGTGAAGCCGCCGGCCGCCGCCGCCCGGGTTCCGGTGGCGATCGTCTCCTTGTACTCGTAGCCGGGCTCGCGCAGGTGCACGTGCAGGTCGATGAACCCCGGGCACACGACCTTGCCGGTGGCGTCGACGACCTGGGCGTCGGCCGGCGCCGCCAGCCGCGGTCCCACCCGGCGGACGACGCCGCCCTCGATCAGCACGTCGGCCACCGCGTCCATCCGGTTGGCGGGGTCGATCACGCGGCCGTTGCGGATGAGCAGCATCAGGCCGGCTCCGCCGCCCGCTCGCCGCGGGCGCCGGCCAGGAGGAACAGCACGCCCATGCGGACGGCCACCCCCTTGGCCACCTGGTCGAGGATCACCGAGTACGGCCCGTCGGCCACCTCGGGGGACAGCTCGATGCCCCGGTTCACGGGGCCGGGGTGCATGATGACCACGTCCGGCCGGGCATGGGCGCGCAGCTTGTCGAGGGTGAGCCCCCAGTACCGGGCGTACTCGCGCAGGGACGGGATAAGGCCGGCCGCCATCCGCTCGTGCTGGAGCCGCAGCATCATGATGATGTCCACGTCGCGGATCGCGTCCTCCAGCCGGTAGGCGACCTTCACCCCCAGCTCCTGGACGAACGGCGGGATGAGCGTCGGCGGGCCGGCCACCGTCACCGTCATTCCGAGCTTGCGCATGGCCTGGATGTTCGAGCGCGCCACCCGGCTGTGGGCCACGTCCCCGACGATGGCCACGTGCAGCCCCTCGAAGTGCCCCTTCTTCTCTCGGATCGTGAGCAGGTCCAGCAGGGCCTGGGTGGGGTGCTCGTGAGCGCCGTCGCCGGCGTTCACGACGCTGCAGGGCAGGATCCGGGCCAGGGTCGCGGCGGCTCCGGCCGAGGAGTGGCGGACGACGACCACGTCGGGGCTCATGGCCGCGATGTTCCGGGCGGTGTCGATGAAGGACTCGCCCTTCGTCGCGCTGGAGCCGGAGGCGGAGAAGTTCACCACGTCGGCCGAGAGCCACTTGCCGGCGATCTCGAACGAGGTCCGGGTCCGGGTCGAGGGCTCGTAGAACAGGTTGACGATCGTCTTGCCCCGGAGGGCCGGGACCTTCTTGATCTCCCGCCCGGCGATCTCCTGGAGCGACGCCGCGGTGTCGATCAGGAGCGTGATCTCGCTCGGGTCGAGGTCGCGCATGGTCAGCAGGTCCTTCCGCGTCCACGCCATGCTCAGGCCTCCTCGGGCTCCTCGATGACCACCCGGTCCTCGCCGTCGTGCTCCTTGAGGCGCACGGCCACGCTCTCGCGCCGGGAGGTGGGCAGGTTCTTGCCGACGTAGTCGGGCCGGATGGGCAGCTCCCGGTGCCCCCGGTCCACCAGGATGGCGAGCTGGATCATGCGGGGGCGGCCGAGGTCGATCAGGGCGTCGAGGGCGGCCCGCACCGTCCGGCCCGTGAAGAGGACGTCGTCCACCAGGACGACGGTCTTGTCCTTGATCGAGAACGGGATGTCGGTGCCGCGCACCACCGGCGCCCCGCGCCGGTCCAGGTCGTCCCGGTAGAGCGTGATGTCCAGCGTGCCCACCGGGATCGTGGTCCCGTCGATCCGGGCGATCTTCTGGGCCAGGCGCTGGGCCAGCGTGACGCCGCGGGTGCGCAGCCCGACGAAGGTGAGGTCCTTGGCGCCGGCGTTGCGCTCCAGGATCTCGTGGGCGATCCGGGTCAGGGCGCGGTCGAGCGCCGCTTCGTCGAGGACCTGGGCCTTCTCGCGGTACGGTCGGGGCGGGCTTGCCACATCACGCTCCTTGCGGACCTCACCGGGCCCGCTTAAAGGAGTTCACGGCAACGGACGCGACTGCACTGTACTCAGAATCTCGGGCCGCTGTCAACGCCGACCCCCCACGGGTGGGGCCGCCCGGTCAGCCGCCCCGACGGATCCGCCGCCAGAGCCGGCACGCCTCCTCCGGGAGCGCGGCCAGCCGGTCCTCGGCTTCGGCCAGGGCGCGGAACGTCTCCAGGTCGCGCTCGCCGAGCGCGAGCGCCAGCCGTACCCGCTCGGTCGGGGTGAGTCCGGCCAGCGCGCGCCGCTCCTCCTCCCGCAGCACGTCGCCGACGCGCCTCACCGGAGCTGTTGCTTGCGGCCCGGCCGCGTCGGGCGGCGGCTTCGGGCAGTCCGCGGTGTGACCCATCCCGCGCGACGATAGCAAGGCGACGCCCTCCCGGGCGGGCTCCGGCCGACGCTTGGCCGGCGCGGTAGGCTGGGAGGTGCCGGCGGCGTTCGGCGCGCCGCGGGTGCCGACCATGGCGCGGGTCTTCCTGCTCTCCCCGGCGCAGTGCAACGGCCTGCGGGCCCGCCTGCTCTTCTCCGAGCGCGCGGCGTTTCCGCTGGCCCGGATGCTCCGGGCGGGGGCCGCGCCGCTGGGCGAGGTCTTCACCTTCCTGAGCGGCCTGTACTTCCGCGGCAAGCTCGCCTACGCGCGCGCCTTCGCCGCGCCGCCGCCCGGGCTGCCGGGCGGTGTCCTCGTCATCACCCCGGCGGCGGGGCTGCAGCCGCCGGAAGCGCCGGTGACGCGCCGGACGGTGCAGCGCTTCGCCCGGGTCGACATCGCCCGGGGCGGGCCGCAGTTCCGGCGGCCGCTGCTGGCCGACGCCCGGGCACTGGCCGCTCGTCTGGGGCCCGGCGACGAGGTCGTCCTGCTCGGCAGCATCGCCTCGCCGAAGTACGTGGACGTGCTGGCCTCGGTGTTCGGCGCGCGGCTGTGCTTCCCGCCGGACTTCGTCGGCCGCGGAGACATGAGCCGGGGCGGTCTCCT
>DATLZL010000314.1:0-8482 GCA_035574035.1 Binatia bacterium
TGAGCAACACTTGCTGGGTCAGGTCGGCGGCCGCCTGCGGGTCCCGCAGGTGGCGCAGGCCGTAGAGCCGCACCCGCGGCGCCAGCCGCGCGTAGAGTTCGGCCTCGGCGTCCCGGGCTCCGCCCGGGCCGGCCGCGGTGATCAGGCCGGCCAGTTCGGCGTCATCCAGGCCCCTGACGTCCACCGAGGCAGAGTATACCCACCCGTGTCACCCGGATTGTGTAACGGCCGGGCTGTCCGTTACACATCACGAGATAGCGGACGGCATCTACCGCCTCAGCACCCCGGTGACGTTCCCGAACGGCGGCGGGTTCACCTTCAATCAGTACCTGGTGGCCGACGACGAGCCCCTGCTGTTCCACACCGGCCCCCGCCGCCTGTTTGGGCTCGTTAGGGAGGCGGTCCGCCGGGTCCTGCCCCCCGAGCGCCTGCGCTACATCGGCCTGTCGCATTTCGAGGCGGACGAGTGCGGCTCGCTCAACGAGTGGCTGGCGCTGGCGCCCGCGGCAGTGCCGCTGTGCGGGCGGATCGCGGCGATGGTCTCCGTGGACGACGTGGCCGACCGCCCCGCCAGGGCCCTGGCCGACGGCGAGACGCTCGTGCTGGGCCGGCATGCCGTGCGGTGGCACGACACCCCGCATCTGCCCCACGCCTGGGAGTGCGGGCTCCTCTTCGAGACGCGGACGGCGACGCTGCTGTGCGGCGACCTCTTCACGCAGGGGGGCGCCAGCCATCCTCCGCTGACCGAGGCCGACATCCTCGGGCCCAGCGAGGCTACCCGGCAGGCGATGGATTACTTCTCCCACACGCGCAACGCCCGCCGGCTGCTCGAGCGGCTGGCCGCCGAAGGGCCGGCCGTGCTGGCCTGCATGCACGGCAGCGCCTGGCGCGGTGACGGCGCCGCCCTGCTGCGCGCCCTGGCCGACGCGCTCGAGCGCGACCAGTCTCTGGCGCGCGGCTGACGCCTCCGTCGAGGTGGCCAGGTGAGGCTGGTTCCGTCGCGCGGCCGCGCGGCACTGGAGGGCGCCTGGTCACACGCGGCAAGGGCGACGGCGCTGGAGGTGCGGCCCGTGTCCGTTACGGTCGTCCCCGGGCGCCGGCTGTCGTGCCCCTCCCGGATCCGGACGCCGGCAGCTAGCCGGTCCGTCCGGACTGCAGGATACGGCGGACATCGGCCGAGCGTCGGCGCTCGGCCAGGACCAGCAACCGGTCCCCGGCCGCGAGGCGAAGCGCTCCGGGTGCGACGAGCGTACGCCCGTCGCGCCGGACGGCCACCGCCAGGGCCTCCGGTCCAAGGTCCAGATCGGCGACGGCCCGGTCCCGCAGGGGCGAGTCCTGGCCGACGTCGGCTTCCAGGAGGACGAGCTCGCCCAGCACCCCGCCCGCTCCGGCCGCGGCCGCCCACGGCACGGCGCCGGGCTCCGCCGCGGCGCCCAGCGAGGCGCGCAGACGGAGGAGGTAGCGGTCCAGGTGAGCGGGCGAGTCGAGGCTCCCCTCGACCTGCTCGCGGTAGATGCTGACTCGCCGGGGCACCAGCATGAAGGCGATCGCGCAGCTCAGCATGAGCGGGACGAGCAGGCCGTACCCGCTGGTCATCTCGCTGATCATGAGGAGCGCCCCGATGGGAGCCTTGGCCGCGCCGCCGAAGAACGCGGCCATGCCGACCAGGATGAAGGCCTCCGGGTGGAGGTCCCACGAAGGCAGCAGGTCGGCGAAGGCGCGGCCGATGGCACCACCGGTGAAGCCGCCGATGACCACGGCGGGGCCAAAAACTCCGCCGCTGCCCCCGGACGAGATCGTGAAAGCGGTGGCCAGGATCTTGCCCACGGCCCCCGCCGCGCAGTCGGCGGCGCTCAGCCGCCCCAGCATCCCGAGCTGGAGCCAGCCGTAGCCGAGGCCGACGGCCTGCGGGACGACCAGCCCGAGCAGGCCGGTGAGAAGCCCGCCCAGCGCCGGGCGCAAGGGCGGGGGCAGGGGCAGGCGCTCGAAGAACCGCTCGCGGAGGCCGTAGAACACCGTCACGTACACCCAGCCCAACGCCGCGACGGCCACGCCGAGGACGAAGTAGACGAGCAGGTGCTCGGGGTGGTCGAAGGTCAGCCGCGAGGTGGCGAACATCGGCGCCCACCCGTACAGGAGCGAGTAGACGGTGTAGGCCACCACGGCCGTGAGGAGCGAGGGAATCACCGCCTCGTACTCGAACTCCATGTTCCGGTAGAGGAGTTCGCAGATGACCAGGGCGCCACCGAGCGGGGCGCGGAAGATGGCGCCGACGCCGCCGGCGGCGCCGGCCAGCACGAGGATGCGTCGCTCCCGCGGCGGCAGGCGGAGGACCGTGCCGAACCAGGCGCCGAACCCGGATCCGATCTGGGCGATAGGACCTTCGCGGCCGCCCGACCCTCCGGTGCCGAGGGTCACCGCAGAGGCCAGGATCTTCACGATCGGCACCCGCGCCCTGATCATGCCCCCCTCGCGGTGGTAGGCGCGGATGACGGCGTCGGTGCCGTGGCCCTCGGCCTCTGGCGCGAGCCCGTAGACGATCAGGCCGCTCAGCAGGCCGCCGAGCGCCGGTACGAACGGGAACAGCCACCAGCGGTAGGATCCCAGGTAGCGCTGGGCGAGGTGCCCGCCCTCGGCCGGTAGGCCCGGGGTGCCGAACCCCGCCAGGCCGAGCAGGACGCCGTGGTTCACGGCATCGATCGTCCACTGAAGGGCGGCGGCCCCCAGCCCGGCGACGGCGCCCACCATCAGGCTGAAGATGATCCAGCGCCCGATGCCCGGCCCGTCATCCTCGTGCTGCGCGAGCCAGCCGCGCAGCCCGCGCGTCACGCCGAGGAGTCGACCACCGCCCACGCTCCGGTAGTCTACCGCGTCCCGGTCGGGGCTGCGGCGGCACCGCGGGCGCGTCTGGCCCGAGCGGCTCGGAGGGCGGCGGACAAGGTGCGGGATACGGGCTGCCCGTCCCGGGCGCCGTATAATCCTGCGAGGGTGGGCGTGCCGATGCCGGATCGCGAGGTGCTCGACTGGGGCTGCCACCTGACGCGGTGATCTCGGGCTTCCTCGGGGTACTCCTGGTCGGGGCCCTGCTCGGGGCCGAGATCTGGGTCGTCGCGGTCGCCCTGCTGGGCTACGTGGTCGTCAGCCGGCCGCTCACGCCGCGGGTGGGGTTCCGGGCCGCCCTCGGCCTGCTGCTCTCGGTCACCGCCTACGTGGCGCTGGCCGTCGCGATCGGCCTCGGGCTCACCGCCGCGGGCGGGGCGGCGGTTCGCTGACCGGCCTTCGTCACGTCACACCTGCGACTGGAACTCCGGCGTTCCGTGCGGGGGTGCGGCGACGGTCCACGCGAGCGCGGTGGACCCGTGCAGCGCGGGTGATCCGCCGGACTCGACCCCTCAGCGCCCGCGGGTGAAGTAGATCCGCTCGAGCTCCGGGTGGCGCAGGATCGCGTCGCCGGCACCGGCCAGGCTCACCCGGCCCGACTGCAGGACGTAGCCCCGGTGGGCCCGGCCGAGCGCCCGGCGGACGTTCTGGTCGATGAAGAGGACCGTGACCCCCTCCTGGTTCACCTCGGCCAGGAACGACATCAGCAGATCCTGCACCCGCACGGCCAGGCCCAGGCAGCGTGGGCGCGGTGGCAGGAAGCCGGGCCCCGGGGACGGGCTGGCGGTCGTCGGGACGGGTCAGGCGGGAGTGCTGACGTTCCAGAGCACGGTGAACAGGTTGTGCATGAGCGCGCTGAACTCCGGACTTTCGATGATCATCCCGAAGTGCTCGCGCCGGGAGGCGATGATCGAGACCTTCTCGTCGTAGGTCCAGGCGGTCATCGTGAACACGATCCCGTCCGGGGCCCAGCGCAGCTCGCGGAGGTCGGCGGGGCTGGTGGGCCAGATGTCGCGGCCGGCCTCCTTCTCCCGGGACCGGACCACGCGCAGGCGGACGCCCCGGGCGATGCGCTGGGCGATGTACGCTTCCATCTCGGCCCGTCCGGGCACCTCGAGCAGGTCGGCCATCGACAGGATGCCGTCCAGGCGGCGGCTGCGGCAGGACAGGGTGTCGTAGAGCACCGTGTTGATCCCGTCGCGGCCCTCGAAGAAGCGCAGGCGCGGCTTCACCGCCGACCGCGCGTAGAGGGACCGCAGCTCGGGCAGGATCGCCTCGACACGCTGCCGACGGTCGTCCAGCACGCCTAGCAGTCGCCGGGGGTCCTCGGCCGCGATGTGGTAGCGGCCGTCCTTCTCCACGCGGCTGACCAGGCCGTCCCGCATGAGCCGGGTCAGCAGGTCGTAGGCCGTCGTCCGCGTGATGCCGGCCTTCTCGGCCACCTTCTGGATGGGCGCCTCGCCCAGCTCGAGTGCCGCCAGGTAGAACCGGGCCCGCTTGCCGCCGATGCCGATCTGCGCGAGCGCTTCCTCCAGGTCCACGGGCCCTCCTGTCGAAAGTTTTCGACGACAGACGATAGCAGATGCAGGGCATAACTACCTGTTTTTCTGATGTCGACCATCCTAGGGATAGAGAGATCGTTCGGGATGTCGGAAATCACTTGACACGCCCGACGGTACCCGGTAAATGGGCGGCCATCCGCGATGAGCGATCGGCTCCGCTGCCAGCCGGAGGTGCCGGTTCGCGCCGGGTCCGGGGTGGTCATGGATCCGGCGACCACCGTCAGGCGTCTCGTTCCCGTCTCCAGACTCGCGGCCTGGCTTACTCCGACCGAGGACGTCTACGTCGTCGCGCACATGGGCATCGCGCACATCGACGTGGGCCGGTGGCGGCTCGCCGTGGACGGCTTGGTCGATCGCCCCTTGGCGTTCGACTACGAGTCGATCACCCGGCTGCCGGCCCGAGAAGTCACGGCTGTCCTCGAGTGCTTCGGCAACCCGGTGGAACCGGACGTCCCGACGCGCCGCGTCGGCAACGTGGTCTGGCGCGGGGTGCCCCTGGCCGACGTCTTGGCCATGGCCGGAGTGCAACCGGGTGCCGAGCTGGTGTGGCTCGAGGGCCTGGACTGGGGGACCTTCGCGAACGTCACCAGCGACCGGTACGTGAAGGACATCCCGCTCCGGCGGGCGCTCGAGCCGGACGTGCTGCTCGCCTGGGCGATGAACGGCGAGCCACTGACCGCCGAGCACGGGTTTCCGTTGCGCGCCGTCATCCCCGGGTACTTCGGCACCAACGCGGTCAAGTGGCTGGCGCGCGTCCACGTGGCGTGCGAGCGGCCGGAGAGCCTGTTCACGACCCGGCTCTACAACCGCCGCGTGGTCGTCGGCGACCGGGTGGTGCGGGAGCCGGTGCGCGAGCTCGACGTGCACGCTGTGATCGTCCGGCCGGCGGACGGCAGCGTCC
This sequence comes from Binatia bacterium, assembly GCA_035574035.1. GTDB lineage: Bacteria > Methylomirabilota > Methylomirabilia > Rokubacteriales > CSP1-6 > DATLZL01. Next base: position 5,344 of record DATLZL010000314.1, read on the forward strand.
TGTCCCGGGAGCCGCAGGTGGTGCGCGGCTGGGCCTGGGGTGCGTGGCCGGTCACGCGCGTGGAGGTGAGCGTCGACGGTGGCGGGCTGTGGCACGCGGCTCACCTCGACGAGCGCGACCCGGAGCACGCCTGGCAGGCCTTCGCCTTCGAGTGGACTCCAGACCGGCCGGGACCGTACGAGCTCCGCTGCCGCGCCACCGACGCCCATGGCCGCGTGCAGCCGCCGACCGGTCGCAACCGCATCCATGCCGTCACCGTGACGGTGCGCTGACCCGCGCACGCGCGACAGGGGGGAACGATGGCGAAGCACGTCGACCGACGGGAATTTCTGGCCGCGCTGGGCGTCACGATGGGAGGCCTGGCGCTCGGGGGAGCCTCGGCTGACCTGCCGGTGGCGGGGCCGGCCCATGCCCAGGAGCCGGCCGCCGGCCGCGTTCCGGCCCGACCGGTGAAGTTCGGCCACATCACGATCCTGTCGGGTCCCGGCGCCATCCTCGGGTCGCCGTCGCTGAAGGGCCACACGCTGGCCGCCGAGGAGATCAACGCCGCCGGCGGTTTGCTCGGGCGCCGGCGGATCGAGACGGTCGTGGCCGACGAGGCGGCCGGCGTCGACGCCACCGTCAAGGAACTGAAGCGCATGAAGCTGTCCGAAGGCATCGACTACTTCTCCGGGATCATCGCCGCCAACAACCAGCTGGCGATCGGCCCCGTCGTCGAGGACCTCCGGCTGCTCACGATCATGACCGAGGGATGCATCGACCGGCTGTTCGAGGTCGAGGTCCCCAATCCGCGTTACCTCTTCGGCATGACCAACATCCTGTCGGCGGACGGGGTGACCACGGCCCTGGCCGCGTTCCGGGCCTGGCCCGAGGTGCGCCGGATCGCCGTCATCCATCCCGACTACGCGTTCGGCCGCTGGTTTCACCTCCACTTCGAGGCGGTGCGGGAGAAGCTGATGCCCCAGTCGGAGATCGTCTCCGAGGCCTGGGTTCCGTTCCCCGGCACGACGGAATTCAGCGCCCATATCAGCAAGATGATCGCGGCCCGGCCCGACCTCGTCGTCACCGCCATGTGGGGTGGCATGTACGTGGCCTTCTACAAGCAGGCCCTCGGATACGGGCTCTTCAAGACGGCCAAGCTGGCCGGCAACATCAACTTCGGTGTGGTGCCGCACGCCATCGGTAAGGACCACCCCGAAGGGGCGCTGGCCGGAGTCCACTCCAACTACCACTTCACCTATCCACCGGGCGGGAAGTCGCCACTCAACCAGCGCTTCGTCCAGCGGTATTACGAGCGGTGGAAGGAGTATCCGAGTTATGCCGCCGAAGCCGCCTACACCGGGCTGTACCTGTTCAAGGCGGCGGTGGAGCGCGCCCACAAGGCCAGCGGCGGCTGGCCGGACGACGAGGCGATCATCAAGCAGCTCGAGGGGCTGAGCATCGAGGCGCCGTCGGGCACGGTCACCATCCGCAAGGAGGACCACCGGGCGTACAAGGACGTCAAGCTCGGTTTCAGCAAGAACCTTCCCCAGTATTCCTTCCCGGTCTGGGACCCGGAGCGGATCATCACCGTCCCGGTCGGCGCCATGACCGCCCCGCCTGACTGGCCGAAGCCCGGCAGGGGCCACAACGATCCCTCGGCCACCGTGAACTGGATCAAGACCACCTGGCCGAAAGCACGATCCTGATGAGCTACCCTGCCTTCCGGGTGGCGGCGGCGCACGTGGCGCCGGTCTTCCTGGACGTCGCCCGGACGGTGGACAAGGCCTGCGCCCTGATCGAGGAGGCGGCGCGCCACGGGGCCCAGCTGGTGGTCTTCCCGGAGGCGTACGTGCCCGCCTTCCCCGTGTGGTGTGCGGTGCGGGCGCCCATCCACAACCACGAGTTCTTCCGGGCCCTGGCGGCGAACACGATGCTGGTTCCCGGTCCCGAGCTGGCCCGGGTGGCGGCGACGGCCCGGGCCTGCGGCGTCTTCGTCTCGCTCGGCTTCAACGAGGGGACGCCGGCCAGCGTCGGCTGCATCTGGAACGCGAACGTCCTCATCGGCGACGAGGGCGCGGTCCTGAACCACCACCGCAAGCTGGTGCCGACCTTCTTCGAGAAGCTCGTCTGGGCCAACGGCGACGGTGCCGGGCTCCGGGTGTGCGAGACGCGGCTCGGTCGGATCGGCATGCTGATCTGCGGCGAGAACACCAACCCGCTGGCCCGCTACACCCTGATGGCTCAGGGCGAACAGGTCCACATCTCGACGTACCCGCCGGTGTGGCCGACGAAGGACCCCAAGACCGGCGGAAACTACGACCTCGCCGGCGCGATCCGGATCCGGGCCGGCGCCCACGCGTTCGAGGCCAAGGCGTTCAACGTCGTGGTGTCGGCGTTCATGGACGAGGCCACGCGCGAGGCGGTGGCCGACGGCGACCCCGAGGTGGCGCGGATCCTGGAGTCGACGCCCCGCGGCGTCACGATGGTGCTCGACCCGGCCGGCGAGGTCGTGGCCGGACCCGTGTCGGACCGGGAGGAGCTCCTCTACGCCGACATCGACCTCGCCCGGTGCGTGGAGCCCAAGCAGTACCACGACGTGGTCGGCTCCTACAACCGCTTCGACATCTTCAAGCTCACCGTGAACCGGGCGGCCCTCCGGCCGATCACGTTCGAGCCGCCCGGCGAGCCGCCGGCGGATGGCGCCGGCGGAGAGCCCGACCGACCCGACACGCCCCGGCCGGCGAACGGCTAGTCCGCCCATTCGCGCCGTCGTCGTGCTCGCCGGCTGGCTCGACCGGCGCCGGTGAGCGTCGACCGGGAGTGCGCCGTGGGGCGATGTCACGCGGCGGGCCGGGAGAAGGCTTTTCCCGGGTGGCGGGCCGTCGACCGTCGCCGCCGACCGGTAGCGGCAGACGAAGCCGTCCACCGTGAGTCGCTCGCGGATCGCGTTCACGGTGCCGACCACGCGGGGATCGTGGGCCGGCAGGAAACCGACGAGCGGGATCATCAGCAGGCTCGCGTCCAGGTCCCGGGAGCCGTCGCACTGCACGAAGGCGCCGAGGGCCGGGTCGAACCCGTTGTGGCAGACGTCGGCGTGGATCCGGTCTCGGGTGCGGCGCCAGCGGTCGACCGGCCCCGGGTGGCCGAAGCGCTCGAC
>DATLZL010000315.1:0-6472 GCA_035574035.1 Binatia bacterium
TGGCAGGCGCGCAGCGAGGCGCCGGAGCAGGCGCTGGCCGCCGCCCGCCGGGCCGTCCAGCTCGCCCCCGACGATCCGGCCACCCACCTCACGCTCGCCGAGCTGCTGCGCGCCCAGAAGAAGTACGCCGAGGCCGAGGCCGAGCTGGAGAAGGTCATCGCGCTCAACCCCGCGGCCGAGGAGCCGTACCTGACGCTCGCCCGCTACCACGTGGAGCAGAAGGCCTACGACCGCGCCCGGGCCGTCCTCCTGCGCCTGGCCGAGCGGCACCCCCGGCTGGCCCAGGCTCACTTCCTGCTCGGTCGCCTGGCCGTCGAGACCCAGGACTGGGACGAGGCCGTCGCCCGGCTCACCCGGGCGCTGGAGCTGGACCAGGACCACGATGGGGCGTGGACGGCTCTCGGGTACGTCTACGAGCACCGCCAGCAGCCCGAGGAAGCGGTCCGGATCTACCGGCAGGCGATCGAGGCCAACCCCGACAACCCGGCCTTCGTGGAGCGCCTGGCCGACCTGCTGATCCGGCTCGGTCGCTTCGCCGAGGCGCAGACCGAGGTGGAGGCCCTGGCCGAGGCGGCGCCGCGGGACGCCCGGGTGTGGTTGAAGCTGGGCGCCGTCTACTACGAGCAGAAGATCTGGGACCGGGCGGCCGACGCCTTCCGCCGAGCGGTCATGCTGGAGCCGACGAACCTCCGGGCGCGATACTTCCTGGCCACGGCGCTGATGGACGGCGGCCGGGAGGACGACGCCCGGGCCGAGCTCGAGCGGATCCTGCGCATCGATCCTCGCTCGATCGACGCCCGGGTCCAGCTCGGATTCCTGCACAGCCGGGCCAAGCGCTACGATCAGGCCATCGCGGTCCTGCGCGAGGCGGTCAACCTCGAGCCCCGGCGACCGGAGCTCTTCCTCTACCTGGGCAGCGCCTACCTGCGGGCCAAGGACTACGAGCGGGCCGGGGAGGCGCTCGAGGAGGGGCTCACCCTGGCCCCCCGTCACAAGGACCTGCTGTTCCAGGTGGGCGTGGTCTACGAGAAGCAGCAGCGCTTCGACGACGCCGTGCGGGCGTTCCGTCAGGTGATCGCGATCGACCCGCGCCACGCCGAGGCCTACAACTACGTGGGCTACATGTACGCCGAGCGGGGCGAGAACCTGGACGAGGCGATCCAGCTGATCCAGAAGGCGCTGGAGCTGGAGCCGGACAACGGCTACTTCATCGACAGCCTCGGCTGGGCCTACTACCAGAAGGGGCTCTACGCCGACGCCCTGCGCGAGCTGAAGCGGGCGGTGGAGAAGGCCAAGGAGCCGGACCCGGTGATCTACGACCACCTGGGCGACGCCTACGCGAAGAACGGCTACGAGGAGGACGCGCTGGCCGCCTGGGAGAAGGCCCTGCAGCTCGATCCGACCGCGGACGGCGTCCGCAAGAAGGTCGAGGACGCCCGCGCCCGTCTCGGTCGGGTCAAGCGTGACTCCAAGGCTTCCCCGTAGTCGCCGCGGGCGCCCGGGCCTCGCCTGGCTCGCCCTGACCGTCCTGCTGGTCCTGGCCGGGTGCGCGCGGGCCCTGCCCCCGCCTCGGCAGCCCATCGCCGAGCCGGCAGCCCGGGCCCTGGCCCGGCTGGCCGACCGCTGGTCCGAGTTCCGTGACTTCCGGGCGCTGGCCCAGATCGACCTGCGCCGGCGCGAGGAGCGCCGCCGCTTCCCGGCCGTCGTCCTCCTGCGGACGCCGGCTTCGATCCGCATCGAGGCCCTGTCGCCGCTGGGCCAGCCCGTCCTCGTCGGCGTCGTCCACGACGGGCGGGTCACGGTGTACGACGCGCTGGCCAACCAGGCGACCGTCGGCGCGGCTACCAGTGACACGGCGGTGAGGCTGCTGAACCTGGCGATCGAGCCGGACGACCTGGTCGGTCTCCTGGTCGGCCGCCCGGCGCCGGTGCGGGACCTCCGGCTGGCCGAGATCGTCGCCGACGGCGACGAGCCGACGCTGCTCGTCGTCGGCCGTGACCATCAGCAGCGGATCTGGATGGACTTCGCCACCGGGCTGGTCCGCGGCGTGGAGCTCACCGGCGGCCTCTACGAGGTCCGCGTGGCGTACGAGCGGGCGCCCGACGGCTCGCTGGCCGGGCTGACGCTCGAGGCCCCGCGCGCCGGACTGTCGGGCTCGGTGCGCTACCGCGAGGCGGTGCTCAACGCCGGCGTGGACGAGGAGCGCTTCGCGCTGACGCTGCCCGATACGGCCCGCGTGACGCCGCTGCGTTGATTCGCTCCGGAGGGCCGTGGTAACCTGGCGCGCCTTGTCGAGGCGTCCGGGCCGCCCGCGCCGTCTGGTGCTCACGGCGGCGGCGAAGGTCAACCTGGTCCTCGAGGTCCTGGGCCGGCGCCCCGACGGCTACCACGAGATCGCCACGATCATGCAGGCCGTGGACCTCACGGATCGACTGGTCCTGGAGGACGCGGACTCGCTGGCGCTGTCCGCGGACGGCGCCGTGCCGGCCGACTCCACCAACCTGGCCCTCCGGGCCGCGGCCGCCCTGCGCGAGGCGGCAGGCGTCGATTGCGGCGCCCGCATCACGCTGGACAAACGCATCCCGGTCGCGGCCGGCCTGGGCGGCGGTTCGGCCGACGCGGCGGCGGTGCTCGTCGGCCTGAACCGGCTGTGGGGCCTGCGCTGGCCGAGGACCCGACTGGCGGAGGTGGCCGCGTCGCTGGGGAGCGACGTGCCGTTCTTCCTCTGGGGCGGCGCCGCCCTGGCGACGGGCCGCGGCGAGCGGATCGAGCCGGTGGCGGCCGGAGCGTGGGCCCTGGTGCTGGTCAACCCCCCGTTCGGGGTCCCGACGGCGGAAGTGTACAGCCGGGTCACGCCAGCGCTCTGGAGCGACGGCCATCGCGTCCGCCGCATGGCGCAAGCGCTCCGGCAGCGCCGGCCGGCCCGCATCGCCGCGAGCCTTTACAATGGGCTCGAGGCCGCGGTGGCTCCGGTCCACCCGGAGATCGAGCGCATGAAGGCGGCCCTGGTGGCGGCCGGAGCGCTGGGGGCGGCGATGTCGGGCAGCGGGCCGAGCGTGTTCGGCGTGGCCCGGTCCTTCGAGCACGCCCGGCAGATCCGGGCACGGGTCACGCGGGGCTCGTGGCGGTGCTGGGCCCTGCGGGCGCTGGCCGGTCCAGCCGTGCGCATTCGGCCGGGGAGAGCGATGACGGGCGGGCCGGCGGCCGGCGGAGGAGGCGGACGGTGGGGCGTGGCCAAGCGGTAAGGCGCGGGACTTTGGATCCCGTATTCGGAGGTTCGAATCCTCCCGCCCCAACCACCATCGGGCGAGGACGGCGATGACCTACGAGCTCAAGCTGTTCACGGGAAACGCCAATCCCGGCCTGGCCGAGGAGATCGCGCAGTACCTGCGGCTGCCGCTCGGCGACGCCGAGGTGTCCCGCTTCTCCGACGGCGAGGTCTTCGTGCAGGTCAACGAGAACGTGCGGGGCACCGACGTCTTCGTCATCCAGCCCACCTGTCCTCCGGTCAACGACAACCTGATGGAGCTCCTGGTGATGATCGACGCCCTCAAGCGGGCGTCGGCCCGCCGCATCACCGCCGTCCTGCCCTACTACGGCTACGCCCGCCAGGACCGGAAGGTCCAGCCGCGGGTGCCGATCACCGCCAAGCTGGTGGCGGACCTGCTCACCGCGGCCGGGGTGGACCGGGTGCTGGCGCTCGACCTGCACGCCGGCCAGATCCAGGGCTTCTTCAACATCCCGGTCGACCACCTCTTCGCCGCTCCGGTCATCATCGACTACCTGGGCAAGAAGGACCTCCGGGACGCCGTCATCGTCTCCCCGGACGCCGGCGGCGTGGAGCGGGCCCGGGCGATCGCCAAGCGGCTCAAGGCGGGGCTGGCGATCATCGACAAGCGCCGGGAGGGCCCCAACCAGGCGGCGGCGATGCACCTGATCGGTGAGGTGCGCGACCGGGACGCCGTCGTGATCGACGACATGATCGACACCGCCGGGACCCTGGTCCAGGCCGTCACCGCGCTGGCCCGGGAGGGCGCCCGGCGCATCCTGGCTTGCGGCGTCCACCCGGTCCTGTCCGGGCCGGCCATCGAGCGCATCCGGGATTCGGTGCTGGAGGAGGTCGTCGTGAGCAACTCCATCCCGGTCCCCGAGCACAAACGCATCCCTCGTCTCACCGTGCTGAGCGTCGCCCCGTTGCTGGGGGAGGCGATCCGCCGGATCCACGACGAGGAATCCGTCTCGACCCTGTTCGTGTGAAGGGAGTCTCGTCATGCCGATGCCAGAGCTGATCGTCCGCCGCCGCGAGGGGACCGGCAAGCAGGTTGCCAAGCGCCTGCGGCGCACCGGGGTCGTGCCGGGCGTCCTCTACGGCGGCAGCCGGACCGAGAACGTGACGGTGGACCCACGGGCCGTGCTGCGGATCCTCCACGGACACGCCGGCTCCACCCAGCTGCTGACACTCCGGTTCGAGGAGGGCGACGGCGGGACCCGGCTGGCCATCATCCGCGACCTGCAGTTCGACCCGGTGACCGAGCGCCTGCTTCACGTGGACCTCCAAGAGGTCACCGCCGACCGCCCGATCACCGTCCGGGTGGCGGTGCACCCGGTGGGGGAGGCGGCCGGGGTCAAGGAGCAGAAGGGAATCCTCCAGGTCGTGCTCCACGAGCTCGACGTGTCCTGCCTGCCGACCCGGATCCCGGAGCGGATCGACGCCGACGTCGGCGCACTCCGGATCGGCGACGTGCTCACGGTGGCCGACCTCACCGTGCCGGAAGGGGTCCGGATCTTGAACGACCCCGGGCAGGCCGTGGTCACGGTGGCCCCGCCGATGGCCGAGGAGGCTCCGGCGGCAGCGGCGCCGACCACGGTGGCGGCGGAGCCCGAAGTTCTGACCGAGCGCAAGCCCAAGGAGGAGCCGCCGGCCGAGGAGGCCCGGAAGGAAAAGTCCAAGAAGTAGCGGCGTCCGGCGCCCGTGGCCTCGGTGGTGGTCGGGCTGGGCAACCCCGGATCGGAGTACCGGGACACCCGGCACAATATCGGGCAGCGGGTGCTGGACGTCCTGGCCCGGCGTCTGAGAGCATCCTGGCGGCGGGAAGGGCAGGCGATGGTGGCCCGGGGACAGTGGCGGGGTGAACCGGTCGCACTCGTCAAGCCGTCGGCGTTCATGAACGTGAGCGGCCCCGTCGTCGACGCCGTGCTGCGCCGGCTCCAGGCCGGTCCGGACGACCTCGTCCTCGTGTACGACGACATCGACCTGCCGCTCGGTACGGTGCGGATTCGCATGAAGGGCGGTCACGGCGGTCACAACGGCGTGCGCTCCGTCCTGGACGCGCTCGGTACCGAGGCGATCCGGCGCGTGAAGGTCGGCATCGGCCGGCCGGACGACAAGGACCAGGTGCCCGATCACGTCCTGGCCCCGTTCGATCCCGCCGAGCTGCCGGCGGTGGAGGCCGCGGTGGCTCTGGCCGCCGACCGGGTGCTCGAGCTGATCCACCCCCCGTCTCATGCCCGAGGAGGTACGGCATGACCGCGACCCTGCTGCTGGCTCCGGCTCTCGGCGCGCTCGGTCTGCTGATGGCGTTCGGGCTCTACCGCTACGTGACGGCGCAGCCCACCGGCACCGCGGCGATGGAAGAGATCTCCGCCCAGATCCACACCGGCGCCATGGCCTTCCTGCGCAAGGAGTATTCCGTGCTGGTCGGGTTCGTCCTGATCGTGGCCGTGCTGCTCGGGCTGGCGATCGGGCCCTGGACGGCCACCGCCTTCGTCAGCGGCGGGATCTGCTCCATGCTGGCCGGGTTCTTCGGCATGAAGGCCGCCACCCGGGCCAACGTCCGGACCGCCGCCGCCGCGAACAAGGTCGGGCGGGACCGAGCCCTGGCCGTCGCCTTCTACGGGGGCTCGGTCATGGGGCTGAGCGTGGCCAGTCTGGGCCTGCTCGGCCTCGGCCTGTTCTTCTGGCTCTTCCCCGAGCCGGTCATCATCAACGGGTTCGCCATGGGGGCGTCCTCGATCGCCCTGTTCGCCCGCGTGGGGGGCGGCATCTATACCAAGTCGGCCGACGTCGGGGCCGACCTGGTCGGCAAGGTGGAGGCCGGAATCCCCGAGGACGACCCCCGCAACCCGGCCGTGATCGCCGACAACGTCGGCGACAACGTCGGCGACGTGGCCGGCATGGGGGCCGACCTCTTCGAGTCCTACGTGGGCTCCATCGTGGCCGCCATCGCCATCGGGGCCACGCTGGGGCCGAACCCGTTCGTGTTCATGTCGCTGCCCCTGGCGATCGTCATGGCCGGCCTGGTCGCCTCGGTGGTCGGCATCCTGGCCATGAGCGTCCTGCAGCGGCTGGACCCCCAGGCCGCGCTCCGCTACGCGACGATCATCGCCGCCGTCCTGCTGGCGGCGCTGACGGCGGTCATCGTGAACCTCTTCGGCGTCGGCTGGGGGCCGTTCTGGGCCGTCATCGCCGGCA
>DATLZL010000316.1:0-5666 GCA_035574035.1 Binatia bacterium
CTCGTTGCCGTCGCCGACGTGGGGGAGGCCGACGCGGTGCGGGCGATGGCCGAGCGAGCGCTCGGCGAGTTCGGCACGGTCGACATCGTCATCAACAACGCTGCCATCCGCCCCGAGCGGCCGTTTCTCGAGATGACCGACGAGGAGTGGCACCGCGTGCTGGCCGTCGACCTGCACGCCGCCTTTTACACCGCGCGGGCCTTCCTGCCCGGCATGGTGGCGCGCCGCTGGGGGCGGATCGTGAACCTGCTCGGGATGAACGCCCTCCAGGGCTATGCCGGCCGTGCCCACGTCTCCGCCGCCAAGCACGGCGTGGGCGGCCTCACCCGGGCCCTGGCCCGGGAGTTCGGCCCCTACGGCATCACCGTCAACGCGATCTCGCCCGGGCCCATCGCCACCGAGCACGACGACCCGGCCCAGACCGCGCACATCCGCGGCCAGCTGGCCCGGATCCCGCTCGGGCGACTGGGCGAACCGGAAGACATCGCGCGTCTGTGCGCGTTCCTGGCCTCCGACGACGGCGCCTTCGTCTCCGGCCAGATCATCGGCGTCAACGGCGCCGCCCAGACCTGACGCCGGAAGGAGAGTCCGACGGATGATCGACTACAAGGAGTACCGGCACCTCCTCTTCGAGCGCCGGCCCAACGGCGTGCTCCTCGTCACCCTGAACCGGCCGGAGGTCCTCAACGCCACCAACGACCGCCTGCACTGGGAGCTGACCCAGGTCTGGCTGACGATCGACCGCGACCCCGAGACGCGGGTGGCGGTGGTGACGGGCGCCGGGCGGGCCTTCTCCGCCGGCGGCGACATGGATATGGTCGAGCGGAACGCCACCGACCCCCGGCGCCTGGCCAACACGGTGCGGGAGGCGTCCGACCTCGTCTACAACATGCTGAACCTCGACAAGCCCATCATCTCGGCCATCAACGGTGTCGCCGTCGGGGCCGGCCTGGTGGTGGCGCTGATGGCCGACATCAGCATCATGGCCGAGGACGCGCGCTTCACCGACGGCCACACCAAGCTCGGGGTGGTGGCCGGCGACCACGCCGCCATCATCTGGCCACTGCTCTGCGGCATGGCCAAGGCCAAGTACTACCTGCTCACGTCCGACTTCATCGACGGCCGGGAGGCGGAGCGGATCGGGCTGGTGAGCCTCTGCGTTCCCCGCGAGCAGCTGATGGCGAAGGCCTTCGAGGTGGCCGACCGGCTGGCCACCGGCGCCCAGCAGGCCATCCGCTGGACCAAGCGCAGCCTCAACAACTGGCTCAGGGTGGCAGGGCCCATCTTCGACCAGTCCATCGCACTGGAGATGCTGACGTTCATGGAGGAGGACGTGCGCGAGGGCATCCGCGCCATCCGCGAGAAGCGGCCGCCGCGCTTCCCGTCGGCGCGCTGACCGCCCGGGCGGCGGCGTTGGCCCGGGCGGTACAATACGGGTGATCACCCCCGGCCATGCCCAGGACGGTCCTCGAGCCGCGGTTCCAGGTCGAGTACCTGTCGATCCTCGACAGCGACGGTCGCGTCGACACCGCCCTCGAGCCGGACATCCCGCCCGACCTGCTGAAACGCCTGTACCGGGCCATGCTGCTCGGCCGCCGGCTGGACGAGCGCATGGTCCGCCTGCAGCGGCAGGGGCGCATCGGGACCTTCGCCCCCATCAAGGGCCAGGAGGCCTCCCAGATGGGCAGCGTCGTCACGCTGCGGGCCACCGACTGGATGGTCCCCTCCTTCCGCGAGACGGCGGCCATGCTGTGGCGCGGCTGGCCGATCGAGAAGCTGCTGCTGTTCTTCGCCGGCTTCCTGGAGGGCGGCCAGCCGGCGCCCGGGCAGCGCGACCTGCCCATCACCATCCCGGTCGCCACCCAGCTGCCCCACGCGGTGGGGTTGGCCTATGCCGCCCAGTACCGCGGCGACGACGTGGTGGTGATGGCGTACTTCGGTGACGGCGCCACCTCCGAGGGCGACTTCCACGAGGCCCTGAACTTCGCCGGCGTCTGGCACGTGCCGGTCGTCTTCGTCTGCCAGAACAACCAGTGGGCCATCTCGGTCCCGCTCAAGAAGCAGACCCACGCCCGCACGCTGGCCCAGAAGGCCCTGGCCTACGGTCTGCCCGGCATCCAGGTCGACGGCAACGACGTCCTGGCCGTGTACGCCGCCACCCGCGAGGCCGTGGACCGGGCCCGGGCCGGCGAGGGCCCGACGATGATCGAATGCGTCACCTATCGCCTGGGCATGCACACGACCGCCGACGACCCCAGCAAGTACCGGTCGGAGGAGGAAGTCCGCGAGTGGGAGCGCAAGGACCCGCTGACGCGCTTCGGCGCCTACCTGCGGGCGCGGAACCTGCTCGACGAGGGCCTGGAGCAGGAGGTGGACCAGGAGATCGCGGCCGGCGTGGCGCGGTTCGAGGCCCTGGCCCAAGCCGACCCGCTCACCATGTTCGACCACGTCTACGCTGCGCCGCCGCCCCACCTGGCCGCGCAGCGGGAGGAGCTGGTTCGCTGGCTGCGTACCCGCGAGGCCGGGACCGAAAGCGATCCGGCCCCGGCACCGCCCATGCGCGGGCAGCGTTCCACGACGCGATGGCGAAGCTGAACATGGTCAAGGCCCTCAACCTGGCCCTGCTCCAGGAGATGGAGCGGGACGAGGACGTCATCGTCCTGGGCGAGGACGTCGGAGTGGACGGTGGCGTGTTCCGGGTCACCGAGGACCTGCACCGCAAGTTCGGCAGCAAGCGGGTCATCGACAGCCCCCTGGCCGAGGCGGCCATCATCGGCACCGGCATCGGCATGGCCCTCTACGGACTGCGGCCGGTCTGCGAGATCCAGTTCTCCGGCTTCGCCTTCCAGTGCTTCCACCAGATCGAGAACCACGCCGCGCGCTACCGGCTGCGCACGCAGGGACGGTTCTCCTGTTCGATGGTGATCCGGATGCCCTTCGGCGGCGGGGTCCGCGCCCTGGAGCACCACACCGAGTCCGAGGAGCAGTTCTACGCCCACATCCCCGGGCTCAAGATGGTGATCCCCTCCGGGCCCCGCAGCGCGCGGGCCCTGCTGGTGTCGGCCATCCGCGACCCCGACCCGGTGATCTTCTTCGAGCACAAGGCGCTCTATCACGCGGCCAAGGAGGACGTGCCGGACGAGATCGAGACGCTGCCTATCGGTCAGGCCCGGCGGGTGCGCGAGGGCGGCGACCTGACGATCGTGGCCTGGGGCGCCATGGTGCGGGTGGCCGTCGAGGCGGCCGAGGCGCTGGAGGCCGAGGACGGCGTCGGCTGCGACGTCATCGACATGCTCACACTGTCGCCGCTTGACCGCGCGACCATCGTGGACTCCGTCGCCCGCACCGGCCGGGTGGTGATCGTCCACGAGGCGCCGCGGAGCTTCGGTCCCGGCGCCGAGATCGCCGCCTCGATCGTGGAGGGCGCGTTCCTATCGCTGGAGGCCCCCATCCGGCGCGTCACGGCCTGGGACGTGGCCTTCGTCGGCTTCGCCCGCGAGCGCGCCCACATCCCCGACCTCGCCCGCGTCCTGGCCGCCTGCCGCGAGACGCTGGCCTACTAGCCGGCGCGGTGCTCCTCGTCAGGACGCGGGTGGATCGAAGCCCCATCCACGGACTCGGCCTCTTCGCCGCCGAGCCCATCCCCAGGGAAGCGAGGACGTCGCCCTGCGGCGACATCGCGGCCGGCGAGGAGACCACGATCGTCCAGCGCCGCCGGGAGGCCGGCGCGGCCGGCATGCCCGCCCGGATGGGCGTCAACCCTGTGGCTCCGCCCGCGGGACGGTAACGTGGCGCGGACGCGGCGGGGCGTTCGGCGGGCGGCTCTCGGCGCGGCTCTGGTCGTGCTCGCGGCGACGCCGGCCTCGGGGGCCACGCTCCGGATCGTGACCTTGAATCTCTACCACGGCGGCCCGGCCTCCGGGCTCTGGGGCGACGACGCCGACCTCGAGCGGCGCCTGGCCATGGTGGCGCGCGAGCTGCGCGCCCTCGGACCCGACATCGTGGCCCTGCAGGAGGCGTCCTGGGGCTGGCGGCGGAGGTCGGTGGCGGCGCGCCTGGCCGACGCCCTCGGCTTCCCGCACCACGTCTACGTGCCCACCACGACCCGGATCCTGCCGCTGCTCGGCCACGTCGTCATCTGGGCCATGAACTTCAGCGAGGGGCCCGCCGTGCTGAGCCGCTACCCGATCGCCGAGCAGGAGGTTCACGACCTGCCCCGGTGTGTCAAGCGCTGGGAGCCACGGGTGCTGCTCCGTGCCGAGGTGCGGACGCCGTCCGGGCGGCTCGAGGTGTACTCGACGCACACCAGTCGTGACGACTGCCAGCTGGCTCGGATCGCGGAGGTGCTCGGTCCTCGCGGCGCCGCCGGCGCCGTCCTCGCCGGAGACCTCAACACGGTGGAGCAGGCCCCGGGGTTCCGGGCTCTGCTGGAGGCGGCCGGGCTCGTGGACGCGTTTCGGGCCGCCAACCCGGCGACACCCGGGCCGACGGTCTGGCAGCGGATCCGCGCGGCGGAGCCGACCGTCTCCCGGCGGGTGGACTACGTGCTGGTCCGCGCCGCCGCGGGCGGCGACGTCCACGTTCTCGGCAGCCGCGTGATCTTGAATCGCCCGGAACAGACCGAAGACGGACCGCTCTGGCCTTCCGACCACTACGGCGTCATGGCCGATGTGGAGTGGGTCGCGAGGGAGGGGGCAGCGGCGCCCCCTCCCTCGGTGCCTCAGCGAGGCTGAGGCTGGGGCTGAGTGCCCGGCGACATGCGGTCGCGGTCGGTGCGCGGCGTCGTGCCGGGGCTGGCGGCCGGGGTTCGCTCCCGGTCACGCCCGAGGTCCTTGCCTTCGTAGCGCGGCGCCTGGGCGAGCGCCGACTGGTCCACCCGCGCCACCAGGCCGTCGCGGTCCCGGTCGCGGCTGATCTTGACCTGTGACCAGGGCACGACCACCTTGGTCTCGCCGATCCCGGCCACCCCGCCGCGGCCGATGACCACGTGGCTCACCTTGCCGTCGGTCGTGTTCACCAGGAGATGATCGATCTCCCCGAGGTCGCGCCCATCGCTGGACTGCACCCGGGCGCCGACGATGCGGTCGGCCTCGAACACGCCTTCCGGTGCCTGCCACGCCTGGCGGGGCTCGCGGTCCCGCTCCATCGGCTGCGTCTGCCGCGGCTGGTCCGGTCGCTGACCGGGCTGGTCGGCCGGCCGTTGCTGGGCCGACACGTCGAGTGCGATCGGCAGCGCCAGCGCGGTCGCCAGCGCGAAGATGCTCAACGTCTTCATTGTCACGATTGCCTCCTCTGCCGGTGGATCCGGCGACCCTCTCCGGAGCAAGGCGGGTGCCAGCGTGGGTACAATGCGGCCGATGGCGCGTGAATTTCGGCTTCCCGACCTGGGCGAAGGCTTGATGGAGGCCGAGATCGTGAAGGTGCTGGTGCGGGAGGGCGACGAGGTCCGGGAAGACGCGCCGCTGCTCGAGGTCGAAACCGACAAGGCCCAGGTCGAAATTCCCTCGCCGGTGAGCGGGCGTGTGGAGAAAGTCCACGTCCACCCGGGCCAGACCGTCCGCGTGGGCCAGGTGCTGGTGACGTTCACGGACGGCGGTGCCCCGCCCCCGTCCCCGGCGGGCCCCGTGGCGGTGACCGTCGCGCCTCCGGCGCCGCCGCCGCGGACG
>DATLZL010000317.1:0-2912 GCA_035574035.1 Binatia bacterium
GGGCGGCCGAGCGCGCTCGGCAGGACGCCGAGCGCGCTCGGACCCGGCTAGCCTGGGCCCGTCAGGCGCTCGGCCGGCCGGCGGAACGGGGGGCCGACTGACTCACACCCGGGGCTGAGGCTCGGGCGGCTCGGCGTCGAACTCGTCGTCCACCATCACGACCTCGATCGTGTCGCCCACCCGCAGGTCCGCGATGTCCTCCGGGTCGGCCTGCACGGCGAGCACGCCGGCGTCCGTGGCCAGCAGGACACGGCCGTTTTCGACGTCGAGCGCGACGACCTTGCCCTCGATGCGTTGCGGGGTCGCCTGGTCGTCGGGGACCGCGCCCCGCCGCTCACGATCGGGCTCTCCCAGCGCGCCGTGCTCGCCCGCCGCCGGCGCCGCCAGCACGACGGCGGCGAGCAAAGCGAGAGCGGCGGTGACTGTCGAATTCATGCTGCCCTCCTCCATCTGGGTTCAGGAGGGGTGCGGCAAGCGGAGTGCCAGCGGCCAGGCCCCGGCCGGAGTGGCGGCTTTACATCACGGCCGGCGCCGCGAGGCCGGCCGCCGGAGGTGCTAGGATGGACGGGCGTTACGCGGCAGGCCCGGGCGGATAGCTCAGCCGGAAGAGCGCAGCCCTTACAAGGCTGAGGTCGCAGGTTCGATCCCTGCTCCGCCCACCACGAACATCGATCCGGCTCTCCGCGGCCGGCGCGCGCGCCTGGGATGGTCAGCGGCCGTGCGCCACAACCTCCAGCAGCAGCTCCGCCGCGCGGACCATCAATCCCACGTCCATGCTGGGCTGGTCGAGCCCACTGGCCGCGACCATGGCCGGTGCGAGCGGCAGGTGGACGAGGCCGGCCGGCACGAGCGCGGTGCGCGCCGCCAGCCGGTGGAGCGTCGTGTACATCGTCTGGTTGCAGAGGTAGGTCCCGGCGGTGTTGGAGAGATAGGCCGGGATTCCCTCCCCGCGCAGCCGCTCCAGGATGCCCGCCAGGGGCAGGGTGGTGAAGTAGGCCGCCGGCCCGCCGGGCACGCAGGGCTCGCCGCGCGCCGAGTAGCCGGCGTTGTCGGGCGCGTCGAAGTCCATCACGTTGACGGCCACCCGCTCGAGCGCGATCCGCGTCCGCCCGGCGGCGAGCCCGAGGTGCACCACCGCCAGGGGGTCGATCTCGCCGATCAGGTCGGCCACGATCGTCGGGGCTCGCGCGTGGTCCACGGGGAGGACGACGCCCCGGACGACCGCCGGGCCGACGGCCCGGCCGTCCAGCGCTTTGGCCACGTCCTGCGACGGGTTGGCGGCGAAGCCCGCGAAGGGCTCGAAACCCGTGAGGAGGACGATCCGGCTCACGAGGGCATCGTGGCCGAGCCGGCCCGGCCGCGTCAACCCGCCGGCCCCGGCGGGGGGCCTGCGATAATCGCGGCGCCGTGCAGGCTCACCCGGCGCTCTTCACCGACCTCGCCCTGATCTTCGCCGCCGTCGTCGTGGGCGGGATGGTGGCCTGGCGTCTCCGCCAACCGCTCGTCCTCGGCTACGTGCTCGGCGGCCTGGTGATCAGCCCCTTCACCCCCGGCCCCACGGTCTCCGACCCCGGGGCCTTCGAGGCGCTGGCCGAGGTCGGCGTGGTGCTCCTGATGTTCTCGCTCGGGGTCGACTTCTCGCTGCGCGACCTGTGGCGTGTGCGGTGGGTGGCCGTGGTGGGTGGACCCCTGGGCATGCTGCTCTCGATCGCGCTCGGCGTCGTCGCCGGTGCGCTGCTGGAGTGGCCCGGGATCCAGGGCGTGGCCGTCGGAGCGGTCACCTCGGTGGCCAGCACCATGGTGATGGCCCGCCTGCTCATGGACCGCGGCGAGCTCAACTCGCGCCACGGCCAGATCATGATCGGGATCGGCCTGGTGGAGGACCTGGCGGTCGTCGTGCTGACCGTGCTCCTGCCGGCCCTGAGCGCGCTGGAGCCGCAGCGCATGGGGGCGATCGCCCTGGCGCTCGGCCGGGCGGCGGCGATCCTGATCCCGCTCGCCTGGCTGGCGGGCCGGGCGGTGCCGCGCCTGCTGACCCGGGTGGCCGGCACGCAGAGCGCCGAGCTGTTCCTGCTGGTCGCGCTGGCCGTGGGCCTCGGCACCGCCGCCCTCAGTCAGGCCCTGGGCCTGTCCCTGGCCCTCGGGGCGTTCCTGGCCGGACTCGTCATCAGCGAGTCGGACTACGCCCACGAGACGCTGGCCCGCCTGCTGCCCCTGCGCGACGTCTTCGTGGCCCTGTTCTTCGTCGCGGTCGGGGCGCTGATCCACCCGAGGGCGGTCGTCGCCAACCTGGGCCTGCTGGCCGTGCTGCTGGCGCTCATCGTGCCCGGCAAGCTCCTCACCCGGATGGTCGTCGTGCGCCTGTTCGGCTACCCGGCGGCGACCGCCTTCCTGGTCGGCCTGGGCCTCGCCCAGATCGGCGAGTTCTCGTACGTGCTGGTCCAGGTGGCGCGGGCGGCCGGCCAGGTGAGCGAGGAGGTCTACCAGGCGACGCTCGCCGCCTCCCTCGTCTCCATCCTGGCCAACGCGCTGCTGGTGCGCTGGGTGGCCCCGCGGGTCGGCACAGCCATCGAGCGGTCGGCCGCCGGCGGCGAGGCGCTCGCGCCGGCCGCCGGGACGCCCGGCGTCGTCCTCTGCGGCTTCGGCCGCGTGGGCAGCGCAATCGGCGAGGCGCTGGAGACGTTCGGGGTCCGCTACACGGTGATCGAGCGCGACCCGGACATCGTGCGCGAGCTGCGCCGCCGCGGCGTGGTCTGCCTCTACGGCGACGCCGCCCACGCGAGCCTGCTGGAGCGCGCTGGCGCCGCCACAGCCCGGCTGGTGATCGTCGCGCTGCCCGAGATCGACCGGGCCCGGCTGGCGGTCGCCGCCGCGCGGCGGCTGAACCCCGCCGTCCCCGTCCTGGCCCGCGC
>DATLZL010000318.1:0-2438 GCA_035574035.1 Binatia bacterium
AGGCGTCGCCCGGCCGGCCGGGCGGCGGCGGTCTCAGGCATGCGCGCGACCCAGGAGCCCGGTGGGGCGGACGAGCAGCACCAGGATGAACAGCAGGAAGACCCCGATCTGGGCCAGCGAGCCGTGCAGCACGAGTCCGCCCAGCGACTCCACGACGCCGACCGCCAGGCCGCCCAGCAGGGCGCCCGGGAAGGAGCCGAGGCCGCCCAGCACCACCACCACGAAGGCGGTGATGACGAACGTGTTGCCGACCTCGGGCGAGACGTAGAAGAACGGCACCGCCAGGGTACCGGCGGCGGCCACGCAGGCCGAGCCCAGGCCGAAGGCCAGGGCGTACACGCGCCGGACCGGGATCCCCACCAGCGCCGCGCCGTCGCGCTCCTCGGCCGCGGCCCGAAGCGCCTTGCCGAGGACGGTCAGTCGGAGGAACAGCGCGAGCGCGCCCGTGATGGCCAGGGCCCCGGCGAAGGCCAGCAGGCGCGGCAGGTTCAGGCGCAGCGGGCCCAGCGGCACCGTGGCCGCCGAGTACGGGGTCAGCAGCGTCCGCGGGTCGGCGGTGAACAGGGCCAGCGCCAGGTTGTCCAGGAACAGGGCCAGCCCGAGCGTCATCAGCAGCTGGTTGTGCTCCGGGGCGGCGAGCACCGGCGCGATGGCCAGGCGCTGCAGGCCCCAGCCGGCCGCGAAGCCGGCCGGCACCGTGACGGCCAGGGCCAGGTAGGGGTCGAGGCCGGCCCGCGTCGCCAGCCAGAAGGTCGCGTACATGGCCAGCATCATGAGGGAGCCGTGGGCGAAGTTGATGACGCGCATCACCCCGAAGATCAGGGTGAGCCCCAGCGCCACCAGCGCGTAGAGGCCGCCCAGCATGACCCCGTTCGCCAGGCTGGTGAGGACGATCTCGACCGTCACCCTAGGTACGCTTCTCCCACGGCGGGACCGGCACCACCGGCCGCGCCTCGGCGAACGCGGGCGGGTAGACGACGGCGATCCGCCCGTGCTGCACCTGCATCAGGAGCACCCGGGCGTGCGGGTTCTGGCCCCGGTCGTCGAAGGCGATCGGGTAGGGCATGAGCGTGTCGGTGAGGTGCGTGCGGGCCAGGGCCTCCCGCAGCCGCTCGCGGTCGGCGGCGCCGGCGCGCTCGAGCGCGTCCTTGAGCACCCACACCGACTGGTACGCGAGCAGCCACTCGTAGGCGAAGGGCTGCTGATAGGCGCGCTCGAAGGCGGCGATCACGCCGGCGATCCCCGCCGCCTTCGGGTTGTACCAGTGGTTGCCGTCCAGCATGTACTCGGCCAGCCGGCCGACGTCCTTGATGAACCGGTACTGGCTGCCGGCCCCGCCGTAGACGGACAGGATCGCGCCCACGTCCACCCGCTGCTCGGCCATGGTCCGCACGATCAGCGAGTGGGCCGGGTAGTAAGTGGAGGGGATGACCACGTCGGGGCGGGCCGCCTTGATCTTGAGCACCTCGTTGGCGAGCGAGGGCGCCTGGGCGTTGTGCGGGATGCGGTCGACGACGTCCATGCCGATGGTCGGCAGCAGCTTCTGCAGGGTGTCGGCCGTCGCCTTGCCGAACAGCCCGTCCTCGTGGACGAGGACCACGCGCTTCCAGCCGAGCTGGAAGTCCTTCACCAGCCCGCCCAGGTACTCGACCGTCTGGCGCGCGCCCATGCCCGCGTTGGGGCCGAAGCGGAAGGTGTACTTGAAGCCGCGCTCGGTGATCTGGTCGGCGATGGCCACGTCCAGCAGGTGCGGGATCCGGTACTTCTCGGCCTCCTGGGTGGTGACGAAGGCCAGCCCCGAGGCGTAGGGGCCGAGCACCGCCACCGCCCCGGCGTCCTTGAGCCGCTCCATGGTGGAGATCGCCACCGGCGGCTTGGACTCGTTGTCGAGGACCAGGAGCCGGAGACGCGCCCCGCCCAGCGCCTTGATGCCGCCGGCGGCGTTGACCTCGCTCACCGCCAGCTCGATGCCCTGTCGGCCCAGGTTGCCCTCGCGGGCCAGGGGGCCGGTCAGCGGGTGGGTCTCGCCGATCAGGATCTCGCGGGGCTGGGCCCGCAGGGTGCCGGGCACGCCGAGGGCGGCGGCGGCCGCGGCGACGGCGCGGAGGAAGCGGCGACGGCTCGTCATGGTGGCTCTCCTTCCGTGGGATCGGCCGCGAGGCGGCGGAGCGGCATCGGGGTGCCCATACTTAGGCCGGCCGGCCGGGCACTGTCAAGCGCGGTCGTTGTAGCATGGGCGCCGTGGACGTGGTGAGCCCGACCGGCCTCGCCCCGAGGGAGGTCAAGACCCTGGCGCCGCGGCCGCCGAGCCTGGCCGGCCGCCGGATCGGCGTGCTGGACAACAGCAAGCCGAACGCCGGGGTGCTGCTCGGCCGGCTGGCCGAGCGCCTGGCCGCCGCCACCGGCGCCCGGGTCGTCGGTCCCTGGCGCAAGCCGGG
>DATLZL010000319.1:0-2023 GCA_035574035.1 Binatia bacterium
CCAGGCGCGGGAACACGCGCAGGCCCGGCACCTGCGCCACCGCCGCGAACACGTCGCCGTACATCTCCGCGGTGGAGCGCCCGCGCTCGCGCCAGTCGCGGGCGACGACGCCGCCGAAGCCGCCCCAGGCCGTGGTCAGCGACCACATGAAGCGCGTCTCCGGAAAGGCGGTGACGGCCCGCACCACCTTCAGGGATTCGCGGTCGGCGGCGGCGAGCGTCGAGTCCGGCGCCGCCTCCATGAACAGGCTGATGTGGCTCTGATCCTCCACCGGCGCCAGCTCGTGGCGCGACACGGCGTAGAGGGGCCAGGCCGCCACCGTCACCAGCAGCGCCGCCGCCACGATCCCCCAGCGGGCGGCCAGCGCGCCGTCGAGCAGGCGGGCGTAGCCCCGGCGGACGAGGTCGAAGCCCCGGTCGACCAGGGCGGCCAGGCGGCCCTGGGCGCCGCGGGGGTGGACGAACCGGGCGCTCATCACCGGCGACAGGGTCACCGCCACGATGCCCGAGACGACCACCGCCGCCGCCAGCGTGATGGCGAACTCGAGGAACAGCGACCCGGTGAGGCCGCCCTGGAAGCCGATCGGCGTGTAGACGGCGGCCAGGGTGATGGTCATGGCGATGATCGGGCCGACCAGTTCCCGGGCTCCGATCAGCGCCGCCTCCGTCCGCGAGCGTCCCTGCCGGACGTGCCGCTCGACGTTCTCGACCACGACGATGGCGTCGTCCACCACCAGGCCCACCGCCAGCACGATCGCCAGCAAGGTCAGGAGGTTGAGGCTGAAGCCGAGGACGAGCATGACGATGCCGGCCCCGACCAGCGAGACCGGCATCGCCAGCAGCGGCACCAGCGCCGTGCGGGCCGAGCCCAGGAACGCGAAGACCACCACGCCGACGATGAGGATGGTCTCGCCCAGCGTGGTGGTGATCTCCCGGAGCGCGTCCTCCATGAACACGGTCGCGTCGTAGGCCAACCGCATGTCGATGTCCCGGGGCAGGCCCGGCCGCAGGCGCTCCATCTCCGCCCGTAGCCGGTGGGCGACCTCGATCTCGTTGGAGCCGGGCAGCGGCCAGACCCCGAGGTAGACGGCCTCCCGGTCGCTGAACTTCGCGACCATGTCGGGCTCCTCGGCCCCCAGCTCCACCCGGGCCACGTCCCGGAGGCGCACCAGCCCGCCGCCGCGCTCGGCCACGATGAGGCGCTCGAACTCCTCCACCGAGCGCAGGTCGGTGTTGGCCCGCAGGTCGACCTGGACGAGGTTGCCCTTCGTGCGCCCGACCGCGGCCAGGTAGTTGTTGCGCCGGAGCGCCGCCTGCACGTCGCCGGGGGCGAGGTTGAGGGCGGCCAGCCGGTCGGGGTCGATCCAGACGCGGAGCGCCAGCGGCCGGCCCCCCTCGACCGTCACCCGCTGCACGCCCGGCAGCGTGGCCAGCTGCGGCTGCAGCGTGCGCACCAGCCAGTCGGTGACCGCCGGCACGCTGCGCTCGGTGGAGGTGAAGCTCAGGTAGAAGGAGGCGTACGGCCGGTCGGCCCGCTGCACCTCCACCACCGGGGGCTCGGCGTCGGCCGGCAGTTCCGAGCGCACCTGCTGGAGCCGGGCGGTGACCTCGGCCAGCGCCGCCGTCGTGTCGTGGTTGAGCCGCAGGCGCACGGTCACGGTGCTGAGGCCGCTGCGGCTGGTGGACTCGATGTAGTCCACGCCGCTGATCGCCGACACCGCCCGCTCGATGGGCGTCGTGACGAACCCCCGGACCGTCTCGGCGCTGGCCCCGGTGTAGACGGTGGTGATGAGGACCGACGAGTTCTCGAGCCGCGGATACTGCTGCACCGGCAGGGTGGTCAGCGCCCGCCACCCGACCAGGAGGATGGCGAGGTTCAGGACCACCGCCAGGACCGGGCGGCGGACGAAGACGTCGGTGAACGATCGCACGGGCGGGCCCGGGCCGGCGCGCTAGCGGTCGCCTCGCGCCTGAGCGGCCGGGGGGCCGCCCGGATCGCCGGCGACGGCGACGAGCGCCGCGTC
>DATLZL010000320.1:0-4086 GCA_035574035.1 Binatia bacterium
CTGGCCCAGGCCCCGGCGTCGCCGCACGGTCACGAGCCGCCGCCGGCATCCGCGCCGCGGCCCGGCCAGCCTCCAGCGGGGGCGGGCGCGATGGGCGGCGGGATGCCGGGCCCCAGGATGGGATCTGGTGGCGGCATGATGGGCGGCGGGATGATGGGCATGGGCGCCATGCCCATGATGGGCGGTCCCGGCGCGATGACGGGTAGCATGATGTGCCCGATGATGGGCATGATCGGCGGCGGGATGATGGGCATGGGCGCCATGCCGATGATGGGCGGCGCCCAGGATCCGAAAACGCTCGCCCGCATGCTGCAGCTCCACGGCGAGATGATGCGCGCCGTGGGCGACGTGCTGCTCAAGCACGCCAAGACCCTGGAGGGATCGGGCGGCTAGGCGCCGGCTGAACCGGGCGTGACCCGCCGCGCGGTCCCTCTCGACCGGCTGACCGGTCTGCTCGGCGCCGAGCCCGGGCTCACCGAGCCGGAGGCGATCGCGCGGCGGGAGCGCTTCGGCGCCAACGCCATCGTCGAGGTCCCGCGAGGCCGCTGGCCCGACTTGGCGGCGGACACCGCCCGGGATCCGATGCTCTGGTGCCTGGGCGCGACCGGTGCGCTGTATGCGGCGGTGGGTGAGGTCCGGGAGGCCGCCACCCTGCTCGTGGCCCTGGTGCCGCTGGCCGGCATGGACGCCTTCCTGCACTGGCGGAGCCGGGCCTCGACCGAAGGGCTGCAGAGCCGTCTCGCCGAACGGGCGGTGGTCGTGCGCGACGGCCGTCGCCGCGAGGTGAGCGCACTGGAGCTCGTGCCGGGTGACCTGGCGGTGGTGGCGCCGGGCGATTTCTTTCCGGCCGACGGTCTCATCGTGAGCGGCACCGACCTCCAGGCCGACGAGTCGACGCTGACCGGCGAGGCGTACCCGGTGACCAAGCGACCGTGGCCGGGTCCTACCGGCCCCGGCGAGGCGCCGCTGGTGGACGCGGTCCACTGGGGACACGCCGGCACCCGACTGCTGACGGGCCCCGCCCTGCTGCGCGTGGCGTTCACCGGGCCCGAGACGATCTACGGCGAGATCGTCCGCTCGGCCGTCCGCGGCCGGCGCACGCTCACTCCTCTGCAGGCCGCCATCCAGAGGCTCGTCGGTCGCCTGGTCGTGGCGGCGGCCGTCGTTTGCCTTGTCCTGGCCGGCGTCCGTCTCGGCCAGGGACACGGCTGGCTGGATGCGCTCGTGAGCGCGGTCACCCTGGCCGTGGCCGCCCTGCCGGAGGAATTCCCCGTCGTCTTCACGTTCTTCCTCGGGGTCGGGGTGTACCGCCTGGCGCGACGCCGGGCGCTGGTCCGACGGGCCGCGTCGGTGGAGAACATCGGCCGCGTCACCGCGGTGTGCTCGGACAAGACCGGGACGATCACCGAAGGCCGGCTCCGAGTGGCGCACCTCCGCCCGGCGCCCGGCGTGGAGGAGCGCGAGCTCCTCCGGCTCGCCCGGCTCGCCTCCCGACCGGAGAGCGGCGATCCGCTCGATCTGGCCGTCGCGGCGGCGGCCGGTCCCGCTGGCGCCGGCGCCGACGGGGGCGGGACGGTCGGCACGTTTCCGTTCACCGAGAGCCGCCGGCGGGAGACGGTCGTGGTCCGCGACGGGCAGGGCGGCCTGGTGGCGGTCACGAAAGGGGCGGTGGAGGTCGTCGTGGCCATGTGCGACGTGGCCGATGCCGAGCGCCGGCCCGTGCTGGCCGAGGCGGAGGCGTCCCGGGCGGTGGCCCGGCAGGTCGGGCTCGGTCGCCCGATTGCGCGCCTGCTGACGGGGGAGGAGCTCGAAGAGCTGGCCGCTCGGGGGCGGAGCGAGGTCCTCCGACAGGTGGACGTCATCGCCCGCGCCACGCCGGCCCAGAAGCTGACCCTCGTCCGCGGACCGCAGCGGGCGGGGGAGATCGTGGCGGTGACGGGCGGCGGCGTCAACGACGTGCCGGCGCTGCAGGCGGCCGACGTCGGCATCGCCATGGGAGAGCGAGGCACGCGGAGCGCCCGGGAGGTGGCGGCGATCGTCCTCCTCGACGACAACTTCCGGACGATCGTCCAGGCCATCCGGGAGGGGCGCCAGCTCTTCGCCAATCTCCGCACCAGCTTCCAGTACCTGCTGATGGTCCACACGCCCTTCGTCGTCGCGGCCCTGGCGGTCCCGCTGCTCGGCTACCCGCTGCTGTTCCTCCCCGTGCACATCGTCTGGGTCGAGATGGTCATCCACCCGTCGGCGCTGCTGGTGTTCCAGAACCCGGCGGGGCGGCTGGAGCGCGGGGCGACGTCCCGGCGAGCGGTCCTCTTCAGCCCCCGCGACTGGCTGGTCATCGCCCTGGGCGGCGCGATCACTACCGTCGCGGTCCTGCTGGCCTACCTGCGGAGCGCCGGCGAGCCGGGCGGCGTGGAGCACGGCCGGGCGGCGGCGCTGGCGACGCTCGTGCTCGCGAGCGGGGTCCTCACCGCGGCGCTGAGCCGGCTGCGGACGCGGGCGGCCCGGCTCGTGTCCCTCGGCACCGTGGCCTCGGCGGTCTCGCTCGTCCAGGTCCCTGCGCTGGCGCACCGCCTTCACCTGGAGCCGCTGCACGTCGAGGACTGGCTGCTTGCCGCCGCGGCGGCACTTCTTTCAGCGGTGCGGCTCGGCCTCGGGCTCCGGCCCCGCCCCGGACCTCGGGAGCCGGCGGCAGCTCGGGTGGGGCGGTGATGCCTGACCGCGGTTCGGATCCCCGGCTCATCCATGATCCCGAGGAACGCGCGGCCCGGTACCGCGAGAGCAGCCCGGCTTTCGCTGCCTGGGCGGCCGGCTACGGCGTGATCCGCCACCAGGCGCTGACGCAGGTGCGCGTATGGGAGCTCGCCAAGGACCTGATCCGGCGGGGCGCCGTGGGCGACGGCGACGAGGTCTTCCACCGGCTGGCGGCGGCCGACCGCCTGGCCAGCGCGGCGATGTGGCTGACCGTTCACATGACCTACGCACGGAACGTCCGCCTCGACGGCCGGTCGCTCGAGGCCGGGGACTTCAAGCCTGCGCCCGAGGGCCACACCGGGGGCGCGCTCAACGTGGCGATCGCGTACGTGGGCTACCTGGCGGCCAACGCGCTGTCCGGCGTGACGCGGGCCTGGCTGGTCGGCCAGGGGCACACGGTGGCGGCCATCGACGCCGCGAACGTGCTGGTCGGCAACACGACGGCGGCCCACGCCGAGCGCTACGCGGTGGACGACGCCGGCCTCACCCGGCTCGTCCGCGACTTCTACTCCTATGCCGTCCGGTCGGACGGCACCCCCGACTCACCGCTGGGCAGCCACGTCAACGTCCACACCGCCGGCGGGATCATGGAGGGCGGCTACCTGGGGTTCGCCGAGCTCCAGTACGTGCACATGCCGCTGCCCGGCGAGCGGCTGGTGGCCTTCCTCTCCGACGGCGCCTTCGAGGAGCAGCGCGGCGGCGACTGGGCGCCCCGCTGGTGGCGCGCCGAGGACTCGGGGCTGGTGGTGCCGATCATGATCGCCAACGGCCGGCGCATCGACCAGCGCACCACGATCGCCCAGTCGGGCGGGGTCGAGTGGCTGCGGGACCACCTGCGGCTGAACGGCTTCGAGCCGGTCGACCTCGACGGACGCGACCCGGCGGCCTACGCATGGGCGATCCTCCACCTCGAGGAGCGCCTGGCCGGCTGGGCCCGGGCCGTCCGGGACGGCTCCCGGACGTACCCCGTCCCCCTCGGCTACGGGATCGCCGAGGTGCCGAAGGGCTTCGGGTTCCCGGGGGCCGGCACCAACGCCGCTCACAACCTTCCGCTCGGCGCCAATCCGGCGTTCGACGCCTCGGCGCGGCGGCAGTTCAACGAGGGCGCGCGGGCGCTGTGGATCCCCCCGGCCGCGCTGCGGGAGGCGGTGGCGGCGCTCGCCACTCACGAGCGCCAGGGGCGGCCGTTCGAGCGGGACCATCCGCTGGCCCGCCGGCGGCCCCCCGCGCCGCGGCTGCCGGAGCCGCCGTGGCAGGAGCCGGGCGGCCCCGCCTCGCCCATGGAGGGTCTCGACACCTACTTCGTGGCGATCGTGGAGGCCAACCCGGGGC
>DATLZL010000321.1:0-3205 GCA_035574035.1 Binatia bacterium
TTCGAGCACCGGCTCGGCCGGCGGCGGCCCGAGGGGCCCGGAAGGGAGGCGGGCCCCCGGGACCGGTCCAGCTAGCCCGGGCGCTGGGGGATGCCGTGCTTGCGCATCTTGGAGTAGAGCGTGGGCCGGCGCAGCCCCAGCAGCGCGGCGGCGGCCTGCTTGTTCCACCGCGTGGTCTCCAGCGCCTTGAGGATCGAGGCGCGCTCGATCTCCTCCAGCGATCCCGAAGGGACCGCCGACGGGGCGATCGCGCTGGCGCCGTCGGCGGCCGCATGCTGCAGCGCCTCCGGCAGGTCGGCCACGGTGATCTCCCGTCCGCGCGAGACCAGCACCGCGCGCTCGATGGCGTGCTGCAGCTCGCGGACGTTGCCCGGCCAGGCGTGGGCCATGAGGCGGCGGTAGGCCTCGGGGGCGATGCCCTCGATCGGGCGGCCGTGCTTGGCGCTGTAGCGCTCGAGGAAGGCGCGGACCAGGATGGGGATGTCCTCCCGCCGCTCGCGCAGCGGCGGCACGTGAATCGTCACCGTGTTGATCCGGAAGTAGAGGTCCTGGCGCAGCTGCCCTTCCTTCACCGCCAGCTCCGGGTTGCGGTTGCTGGAGCAGATGAGCCGGAAGTCGATGGGCACGGCCTTGGTGCCGCCCAGGCGCCGGACCACGCGGTCCTCGAGCACCCGCAGCAGCTTGGCCTGCAGGTCCAGCGGCATCTCGGTGATCTCGTCCAGCAGGAGGGAGCCCTGGTGGGCCTCCTCCAGCAGCCCCACCTTGTCGGCGGTGGCGCCGGTGAAGGCGCCCCGGGTGTGGCCGAACAGCTCGGACTCGATCAAGTCCTTGGGCAGCGCCGCGCAGTTGATCTTGATCCAGGGCCCGTCGCGCCGGCTGCTGCCCTCGTGCAGGGCGTTGGCGATGAGCTCCTTGCCCGTCCCGCTCTCGCCCACGATGAGCACGTTGGCGTCGGTGTCGGCCACCGAGGCCACCGTCTCCAGCACCCGCCGGAGCGAGGGGGCCGCGCCCAGGATCTCGCTGTCGGCCACCTGCTCGGCCAGCCGTCGCTTCAGGGCCAGGTTCTCGGCCAGCAGCTTCCGGTGGTCGAGCGCGTTCCGGACCAGACCCAGCACCTCGTCGGGGTCGAAGGGCTTCTCCAGCACGTAGAAGGCGCCGGCTCCCTTGGTCGCCTCCATCGCCTTCCGGACCGAGCCGTAGGCGGTGACGATGATGACTTCCAGGGCCGGGTCCCGGCGCTTCAGCTCCCGGGTGAGCCCGATGCCGTCGCCGTCGGGCAGCATGAGGTCGACGATGGCCGCCTGTACGTCGGTCTGCGCCACCACCGCCAGCGCCGTCTGCACGCTGCCGGCGATGCGGACCGCGTAGCCCTCGGCCTCCAGCGTGAGCCGGAGGCCGTCGACGATGGTCGGCTCGTCGTCCACCACCAGGATGGTGCGGCCGGCGGGGACCCTCACGCGCCCTCCGGCGGCGTCACCGGCAAGCGCACCCGCACCCGGGTGCCGCGGCCGGGGCTGGATTGCACGCTCAGCTCGCCGCCGTGCAGGTCGATGACCGAGCGCGCGATGGCCATGCCGAGTCCGGTGCCGTCGGGCTTGGTGGTGAAGAAGAGGTCGAACGCCCGCGAAAGGATCTCCTCGGTCATGCCCGGCCCGGTGTCGTCGATGGCCACCGTGATGCCGGCGTCGGGGGCGTAGGTCGTCGTCACGCTCAAGCGCCCGCGCCCTTCCATGGCCTCCAGCGCGTTGAGGATCAGGTTGAGGAAGGCCTTGCGCAGCTCGCGTCCGTCGAGCGCCGCCTCCGGGCAGGCCGGGTCATAGGCGCGCACGATCTCCACCCCGTCCGACGGGCAGCGGGCCTGGGCCAGCGCCAGGCATTCGTCGAGCAGGGGGGCCAGCGCCGTCGGCACCCGGTGCAGCTCGGGCGGCCGACCGAAGGCGGTGATCTCCGCCACGATGGCGGCCAGGTGGTCGATGGAGTCGGAGATCTTGTGGGCGAGCTCCGCGCTGGCCTGATCGCCGCTCCGCTCCAGGCGCTGCTCGAGGTGGCGGGCGTAGAGCCGGAGCCCGGCCAGCGGGTTCTTCAGCTCGTGGGCGACCTGGGTCGCCATCCGGCCCAGTGCGGCCAGGGCCCCCGAGCGCAGGCGTTCGAGCTCGTGGGTGTTGCGGATGGCGATCGCGGCCTGGGACGAAAAGAGCGCCATCAGGTCGAGGTCGTCCTCGGTGGGTTCCACCCGCGGCGGCGTCTCGATGACGAGGGCGCCGACCGGGCCGCGCTGGACCACCATCGGCGCCGCCACGATCACCCGCCCGTCGAGGCCGGCCAGCGTCGTCGGCACGCCCTTGTCGATGGCCCGGGAGGCGGCCGCCTCGAGCGCCGGCCACGACGGGGGCGGCGAGCCGGCGCTGGCCATAGGGGTGAGGCGCCCGCCGGTGAGCTGGAAGACCACCGAGCGCTCGGCCTCGGTCGTCTCCACCGCCGCCTGGGCGACGGCGTCGAGGATGCGCTCCATCACCCCGGAGGAGGCCAGCGTCTCGCCCACCGCCAGCAGCCGCTCGCGGTCGCGGGCCCAGCGGCGGGCGGCCAGGGCGCGGTTGATCTTCGCCCGCAGCTCGTCGCGGACGAAGGGCTTGGTCAGGTAGTCGAAGGCGCCGCGCTGCACGGCGTCGACGGCGGTCTCGATGGTGCCGTGGGCGGTCATGATGAGCACCGGCAGGCGCGGGTGGCGCTCGTGGACGGCCTCCATCAGCCGGATGCCGTCCATCGGCTGCATGCGGAGGTCGATGAGGGCCAGGTCGAAGCGCGTGCCGCCGACCGCCTCCAGCGCCCGCTGCGGGTCGGCCGTCGCCGTCACCTCGAAGCCCATGGCGGCCAGCCGCATCTCGAGCACCTCGAGGATCGCCGCGTCGTCGTCCACGATCAGCACGCGCCGGGTCATCGTCGCCGCTCCAGCCGGAGGTCGATGCGCTTGAGGTGCTCGAGGTCGCTGCGCAGCCGGTCGGCCTCGCTCCTGAGCCGCTCGGCCTCGGCGGTGAGCCGGGCGTGCTCCTGCCGGAGCCGGGTGAGCTCGGCTTCCCGGGCCGCCAGCTCGCCGCGCAGCCGCGCGATCTGCTCCCGGGCGGTCAGCAGCGCGGCGGCGGTGTCCCGCCGGGCCAGCGCCGCGGAGGCGGCCGGGTCGTTGGGATAGCGGGCCAGCAGCTCGTCC
>DATLZL010000322.1:0-4474 GCA_035574035.1 Binatia bacterium
CGGCCAGCGGGGCCGGGCGCACGGCGGTGCCGACCGCAGCCGGGGTCACGCCGCCGCCTCGCTGCGGATGCGCGGGTCGAGCAGGCCGTAGAGCAGGTCCACCAGCAGGTTGATGACGACGAAGGCGAGCGCCAGCACGAGCACGCCGGCCTGGACGACCGGGTAGTCGCGCACGAAGATGGACTGCACGGCCAGCCGGCCCACTCCCGGCCAGGCGAAGACCGTCTCGGTGACGACGGCGCCGCCCAGCAGGGTGCCGAACTGCAGGCCGACCAGCGTTACCACCGGCACCGCCGCGTTCTTCAGCGCGTGGGCCAGGATGACGGCGCGCTCGGGCAGGCCCTTGGCCCGGGCGGTGGTGACGTAGTTCTGGCCGAGCACCTCCAGCATGCTGGTCCGGGTCAGGCGCGCCAGCGAGGCCGCGAAGTGGGTGGCGAGCGTGACGGCGGGCAGGATCAGGTGCTGGAGGGTCCCCCGCCCCGAGGTTGGCAGCCAGCCAAGCTCGACCGACACGACGAGGATCAGCATGATCCCCATCCAGAAGTAGGGGGTGGCCTGGCCGACCACGGCGAAGGCCATGGCCAGCACGTCGCCCAGCCGGCCGCGGTGGAGGGCGGCCACGATGCCGAGCGGCAGGGCCACCGCCACCGACAGCAGCAGCGCGGCGAAGGCCAGCTCCAGGGTCGCCGGCAGCCGCTCCAGGACCAGGGGCAGGGCCGGCTGCTGGTGGCGGAAGGACACGCCGAAGTCGCCCGTCAGAGCCCCGACCAGGAACTGGACGTACTGGACGGCGAGCGGCTGGTCCAGGCCCAGGGTCCGCCGGAGGGCGGCCAGCTCCTCGACCGAGGCCTCCCCGGGCAACATGGTGGCCGCGGGGTCGCCGGACAGGCGCAGGGCCAGGAACACCAGCGTGACCACGCCGAGGGCGACGAAGGCGGTGTGGCCGAGCTTCCGCACGGCGTAGCCGAGCATGGGGGCTCGACTCTCGGCCCGTCAGGCCGACCCTGTCAAGGCGTCCGGTCCGGGCGCCGCCCGCCGCGCCCTTGACAGGCGGCCGGCGTCTGCTACCTGAACGGCTGGAACAGCCAGTTCGAGGACGTCCCAGGGGGTGGTAGGGAGATGTTCGCTCTGGCCCAGTGGTCACCCTTCAGCGCGCTGCGCGAGCTGGACCGGGAGCTGGACCGGATGTTCGCGCACGCGTTTCCGCCGAGCACGCCGGCGGCGTGGACCGGCGCGCCGTTCGCGTGGATGCCGGCGCTGGAGTGCTACACGCAGGACGGCCGGTTGATCGTGCGCACGGACCTGCCCGGCGTCGATCCGAAGGACGTCGAGGTCACGCTGCAGGGCAACCAGCTGACGATCAAGGGTGAGCGGAAGGCGGCGTATCAGGGGGATGAGGGCTCGGTCTACCGCGAGGTCTGGTACGGCACCTTCGAGCGGACGGTGACGGTGCCGGAGGGCATCGCTCCCGACCGGGTCCGGGCCGCGTTCAACCACGGCGTGCTCGAGGTTTCTCTGCCGCTGCCGCCGGGCCTGGCCCCGCACAAGGTGCCCATCGCGATCGAGGGCCAGCCGGCCAAGGCGATCGAGGGCTAGTTCGACCTTCCCTGACGGCGGCGGGCCCGCCCGGGCCGGCCGCCGTCCGTTTACCTCGCCGCAGCGCCGCACGTCCGACCAGTTGACAGCCCGGAAGCCCTGCCGGTATACAGGGCGCACCCACCACCTCGAGTCACGGAGGGCCCGACGCATGACCAGCAGGAGACGGCTCGCGGTCTCGCTTCTCACCCTGGTCGTTGTCGGCATGTCGCTCCTGGGCGGCACCGCCGACGGCCAGCCCAAGATGCCGCGCACGCTGGTATGGACGGCCTACGACGTCGGCTCGGCCGGCTACAGCCAGGCCGCCTCCATCGGCAATGCCATACAGCAGAAGGAAGGGATCACGCTCCGGGTGATCCCGGCTGGCAACGACGTCGCCCGCCAGATCCCGCTGCTGCGCCGGACGGCCCAGTTCGGCGCGCTGGGGATCGCCTCGTTCCTGTCCCAGGAGGGCGTCATGGAGTTCTCGGCGCCCGAGTGGGGGCCCCAGCCGGTGCGCCTGCTCGGGGCCGCCTGGGGCGAGTTCAACACCGGCGTCTGCTCGTGCGCCGGCGACGTCGGGATCAAGACCGTCTACGACCTCAAGGGCAAGCGGATCGCCTGGGTGCTCGGCGCCCCTGCGCTCAACCTCAACATGACGGCCTACCTGGCCGGCGGCAACCTCACCTGGAACGACGTCCAGAAGCTCGAGTTCCCCAGTTGGGGCGCCGCCTCCCGCGCCGTGATCGAGGGGAAGGCCGACTGCTTCATCGCCAGCACGAACTCGGGGCCGGTGTACGAGCTGGCCAACTCCCCGCGCAAGTACGCGCCGGCGGCGATGCCGGACCCCAAGAAGGACCCCGGGGCGTGGGAGCGGCTGCGCCGGTGGGGCCCGTACCTGGAGCCCAACGCGGCCACGGTCGGCGCGCCCCCGGTCTCCAAGGAGAGCCCGCACCTGGGCGGCACGTACGGTTACCCGATCATCACCACCTACGACTTCCAAGACGCCGAACTCGTCTACCAGCAGACGAGGATGCTCTACGAGCTCTTCCCGGTCTACCGCGACGCCTGGCCGGGCAACGACGGCTTCGCGCTGGACAAGCAACGCCTGAAGTGGGTGGCTCCGTACCACGAGGGCGCCATCCGCTACTTCAAGGAGAAGAAGGTCTGGACCGAGGAGCTGGACCGCCACAACCGCGAGCTGCTTCGTCGGCAGGAGGTCCTGCAGGCGGCCTGGAACCGGGCCCAGGACGAGGCCCAGAAGCAGAAGGTGGGGGCGGCCAAGCTGCCGGAGCTCTGGATGAAGATCCGCGCCGAGGAGCTCCGGAAGGCGGGTCTGCAGCCGTACTGGGAGGAGAAGTTCTGGTAAACCGCGATGGCTGAAGAGGCGGCCGAGCGCCAGCGCCGGCTCGCCGGGGCGTGGCAGGCGGTCTTCCTGCTCCTCACGGTCATCGGGCTGGCGCTCGCCGTCAACCAGCTCTTCAACCTCCGGTTCTTCGTCGGCGTCGTCCTGCTGGAGAACCGCTACCTCTACCTGCTGCTGGCCACCTTCTTCGCGCCGGTCTTCCTCCTGTTTCCGGCCCACCGCGGCGCCCGGGAGCGGGTGCCCGCCTACGACGCCGTCCTGTTCGTCCTGGCCGCCGGCGGCTCCTGCTACCTCGCCTGGAACGCCGAGCGCATGGTGGCCGAGGCCTGGGAGTTCCAGGCGCCCACGGTCGCGGTCGGGATCGGGATCGTGCTGTGGTTGCTGCTCCTGGAGGGCGCGCGGCGAACCGGGGGCGCCACGCTCGCCGCCATCCTGCTCGTCTTCTCGCTGTACCCCGTCTACGCCGGCCGCCTGCCGGGGCCGATCGCCGGCTTCAGCCTTTCGTTCGCCGACACCATCCGCTACCAGACGGCCAGCGTGGAGGCGGTGCTCGGCATCCCGATGCGCGTGTTCGGCACGCTGCTGATCGGCTTCATCCTGTTCGGGGTGGCGCTACACGTCACCGGCGCCGGCCGCTTCTTCACCCACATCTCGATGGCTTTGCTGGGCACCGTGCGCGGCGGCACCGCCAAGGTGGCCATCGTGGCCAGCGGCCTCTTCGGCACCATGAGCGGCAGCGCGGTCAGCAACGTGCTCGCCACCGGCGTCGTGACCATCCCGGCCATGAAGCGCACCGGGTT
Source organism: Binatia bacterium (assembly GCA_035574035.1). GTDB lineage: Bacteria > Methylomirabilota > Methylomirabilia > Rokubacteriales > CSP1-6 > DATLZL01. The sequence continues at coordinate 3,742 of DATLZL010000322.1, forward strand.
CCGCCCCGAGGACGCGGCGGCGGTGGAGGCCAATGCCTCCAGCGGCGGCGTGCTGACCCCGCCGGTGATGGGTGCGGTCGCCTTCGTCATGGCCTCGGTGCTGGCCACCCCGTACGTGAACGTGGCCGCCGCGGCCGCGGTGCCGGCCTTCCTCTATTACTTGTCGCTCTTCCTCCAGGTGGACGGCTACGCGGCCAAGTTCGGCATCCGGGGCCTGCCGCGCGCCGAGCTCCCCGCGCTCCGCTCCACTCTCGCCGAGGGGTGGTTCTACCTGATCGCCTTCGCGGTGCTCGTGTTCCTGCTCGTCCACCTGCGCCAGGAGGCGCTGGCCCCGTTCTGGGCCACGCTGGCGCTGGTGGTGCTGGCGCTCGTCCGCCCGGAGACGCGGTGGACCGTGGCGCGGGCGCGGGCCTTCGTGCTGGGGGCCGGCGCGATCCTCACCGAGCTCGTCACCGTCCTGGCCTCGGTCGGCCTGCTGATCGGCGGCCTGACCGTCACCGGCGTCATCGGGACCTTCACCAGCGACCTCGTCCGCATCGCCGGCGGCAACCTGACCGCGCTCGTGCTGATGACGGCCATCGGGTGCTTCATCCTCGGCACTGGCCTCACCATCACCGCCGCCTACATCTTCCTGGCCGTCATGATCGCGCCCGCCCTCATCCAGCAGGGGCTCAACCCCATGGCCGTCCACCTGTTCATCCTCTACTGGGCGGTGCTGTCGGAGATCACCCCG
>DATLZL010000323.1:0-7250 GCA_035574035.1 Binatia bacterium
CATCGCCGCCAGCGCCGCCGCCGCCGCCCAGAGGATCCGCCCGGCCGGGCCCCGGGCGAGGCGGGCGGCGACGGCGGCCAGCGTCAGGGCCAGGCCCACGCGCAGGAGGGCGATTCGGGCGAAGGCGGTCTCCAGGAACACGGCCAGCACCCCGGCCTCCGCGCCGCGCGCCACCTCGGCGGCGACGATGCCCGCCACGGCGGCCTGGACGGCCGCGGCACCCAGCGCGGCGACCGCCACGAGCCGGAGCGCCGCGCCCGTGGCCGCGTCGGGCTTGGCGTGGGGCTGAGCACGCAGCACGAGACGGGCCCAGGCCACGCCGCCGGCCGCTACGCTCACCAGCACGAGCAGGAAGCCCCGCAAGAGGACGTCGACGAAGCCGGCCATCTAGCGGACGACGTGAAACGAGTACCCGCCGGAGACGACGTGCCCGTCGACCGAGAGCACCCGCCACTCGAGGCGCCAGGTGCCGGCCGCGAGCGGCGGCACCGGCGCGCGAAGCTCCTCGGGCGCCCCGTCAACCGACGGCGTCAGGGCCCGGGCCTCGCCGCGGTCGTTCACCAGGCGCAGGCGGCTCAGCCGCTTCTCGATCCGGCTGTTGAAGCGGAGGACGACCTCCGGCGGCCCGACCTCTAGCCGGGCGTCGGCGGGCGGCGTGGCGGCGACGAGCAGCGAGTGGGAAGCGACCGGCGCGGGGAGCACGGCCAGGACGATCGCCAGCACGAGCACGCGACGACGGGTCAACGCCAGTCGTCGAGCACCAGGTGCGTGGGGTCCTCGTAGTCCTCCTGCTTGCCGTGCTGCATGCGGACCATGGTGAAGTCCACCTGGTACCCCGACCGGACGAGCGTGCTGAAGGCCGTCCAGTAGCGGGTGTAAACGGGCAGGATCACCCGCCCCACGTTGAGCTCGGCGGCCAGCTCCTCGACGGCGGCCACGAGCTGCTCCAGGTGCTCCACGCGACGCGCCTGCGGATCGATGGCGGCGAACTTGGCGTAGACGGCGCCGGTGGGCGCCTCGCTCACCCCCGGCACATGACAGACGGCGAAGCCCACGATGTCGCGCCCGCGCTCGAGCAGCAGCGTGTCACCCAGGGCCAGGCCGTCCACGATCTCGATCTCCTTGCCCAGGTCCAGGCCGCGGCACACGGCGCCGGTGATGCGGTGGATCCGAGCCAGCGCCGCCTTCTTCCGGGCTTCCTCCAGCGCCGAGAACCGCCGCACCGTCAGCCCCGACTTCACCGAGCGGGCCACGGGACGGCCGTCCCGGCGTTCCAGCCCCCGGCTGGTGAGGGCCACCAGCGCCTTGGGCCGGTAGCCGAACTTCGTGTAGAGCAGCAGGTGCTTGGGGCTGGTCGGGTATGTCACCACGCCGTGCAGCGCGACCTTGTTCTCCTCGAAGAACTCCTCGACCGCCTGGATGAGCTGCTGGCCGATCTTCTGGTTCTGGTAGTTGGTGAGGACGGCGACCGGCCCCAGCACGCCGACCGAGCCCCACAGCACCCCCAGCGCGGCCCCGACGATCCGGGCCTGCTCCTCCTCGGCCACGAAGCATCCCCACGGCTCCATGAGCCAGCGGTGGTGCACGTACTGGGCGCCGCCGAAGGGCTGCCGGGGCCGCGTCCCCAGCTGGCGCTCCAGGAAGTCGCTGAAGGACTGCTCGATCACGTCGCGGACGCGGGAGAGGTCGCCCTTGCGGACGCGCCGGACCTGGATCCTGGTGGAGCGACCGTCGGCGCCCGCGCTGCGGTCGACCGCCGCCCTCACGCGCCGACGCCCGCCAGGTCTTCCAGCAGGGTGATGATGGCCGAGTGGTCGAGCCCGCCCCGCCCCTTGACCCGCAGCGCGCTGAACAGCTCCTGGACGACGGCGGTGGTCGGCACCGGCACGCCGAGGGCGCGGGCGGCCTCCATGATGAGGCCCAGGTCCTTGTAGTGGAGGTCGACCTTGAAGCCGGGCTGGTAGGAGCCGGACAGGTAGTTGGGTGTCTTCTGTTCCAGGCACCGGGAGCCGGCCAGGCCGCCGGCCAGCGCCCGGAGCGTCGCCTCGCGGTCGAGACCCGCCTTGCGGGCCAGGGTCAGCGCCTCGGCCAGCGCGGTCAGGTTCAGCGCCACGATGATCTGGTTGGCCAGCTTGGTGAACCCGCCGGAGCCGAGCGGACCGAGGTAGGTGATGGTCCGGCCCATCGCCTGGAACACCGGCAGCACCCGGTCGAACACCGCCCGGTCGCCGCCCACCATGATCGAGAGCGTCCCTTCGATCGCCCCCTTCTCGCCGCCGGAGACCGGGGCGTCGAGCATCTCGACGCCCCGCGCCTGCAGCGCCCGGCCCACCTTCTGGCTCACCAGCGGCGAGATGGTCGACATGTCGGCGTAGATCAGGCCCCGCCGCGCGCCTTCGAGGATCCCGTCCGGGCCGAGCGCCACCGCCTCCACGTCCGGAGAGTTGGGCAGCATGGTGATCAGGACGTCGCACTGGCCGGCCACCTCCCGCGGCGAGCCCGCGGGCTTGGCGCCGGCCGTGGCCAGCTCGTCGACGGCTGCGCGGCTCCGGTTGTGGACAACCAGTGGGTAACCGGCCTTGAGCAGGTTTCGGGCCATGGGTCGGCCCATGATCCCGAGGCCAATGAATCCAACGACTTGGGCCATCACACCCCCGGGAGCGGCGTATTCCAGAAGGGGGCTGTGCAGAACCGCCGCGCGCCGCCCGTTACTATCACGCGCTCGCGCGCCCGGTCAAGGACGGCGGCCCCAGAGATCCTTGGCCAGCCAGTCCAGCCCCAGGTCTCGGAGCGTCTGGGGCAGCGGCTTGCCCGTGCGCCGGTCGTAGCCGACCAGCTCGTACCAGAGGCTCACCATCCGGTCCCACTGCTCGCTGATGGCCTGCCCCTTGGCCGGCCCGTCGTGGGGGGTGGAGCCGTAGCGCGCCGACGGCTTCTCCAGGTCGGTCCCGAGCCCGCAGCGCAGCCGCACGGCCCGCAGGATCGCCGCCGTGCGGCGCCCGAAGCGCATGGCGTCGTCCACCGAGTAGGCCCAGCCGGTGACGGCGTTGAGCGCCCGGCAGAGGTTCTCCATGCGGGTGCGGGCGGTGAAGATGCAGATGCCGAGCGAGTCCTCGAAGTGGCGGCGCCCGCGGATGCCGGCCACCAGCCGCGCCACCTCCTCGCCCGCGAACGGGTTGATCCGGGCCGGCAGCCCGAGCTCGGTCACGTGGACCGGCACCCCGCTCTCCAGCGTCCCGGTCGAGGAGGTGCAGGTGTCGAGCATCTCGTCCCAGCGGCCGCGGTGGTCGTGGCCGCGCGGCGAGCAGCCCTGGAGCGTGTAGATGGCCGCCTCCTGGGCGGCGCCGCCCAGCTTCTCGGCCGCCCGCTTGATGCCTTCGGCCAGCAGGTCGCCCAGGCCCTGGCGCCGGCTGATCATCTGCAGCAGGCGGTCGGCGCCCTTGATGTCCCCCCACGGGAGCCGGAAGCCGAGCTGCCGCTCGGTGATCAGCTTGCGCTCCTGGCACTCCATGACCCAGCCGCAGATCCAGCCGAACTCGTTGACGTCCACGCAGGCCCGGTCGACCTGGGTGTTGAGCCAGGAGATCCCGGCCTTGTCGGTGGCGCCGATCTGCCAGCCGCAGCCCGACCAGCCCTCGTACTCCGGCTCGTCCACGATCCGGCCCCGGTGCTCGCCCTCGCGGATGACCTGCATGTGGCAGTGGCGCATGCCGCAGGCGTTGCACTGGTGGCCCCGGTGGTCGAAGGCCTCGCGCAGCTTGGGCGCCTCCCAGTTGGCGAGGTCGTCGTAGGGGACGTTGGTCGTGTAGTTCTTGATGGGCAGCACGCCCATCTTGCCCAGGTTCACCACCGCCGGCAGCGTGCCCCACTCGTAGAGCGACTTGGCCGAAGGGTCGGTCCGGAGGTCGTAGGCGATGTCGTCGGCCACCTGGATCACCGCCCGCGGGTCGGCGGCCCGGAGGCCGCGGCTGCCGCGCACGATGGCCACCGCCTTGAGGCGCTTCTTGCCCATCACCGCGCCGACGCCGTTCTTGGAGGCGACGTGGCCGTAGTCGCCCTGGATGGCGGCGAAGCGCACCAGGTTCTCGCCGGCCGGCCCGATGGAGTAGACGGACAGCAGGTGGCCCGAGAGCCCGGTCTCCCGGTGCAGGGCGTCCTGCGTCTCCCAGGTGTCGAGCCCCAGCAGGGACTTCGCGTCGCGCAGCTCGACGCGGTCGTCCTCGATGTAAAGGTAGACCCAGTCGCGGGACTGGCCCTGGACGACGATGGCGTCGTAGCCGGAGTACTTGAGATTGGTCCCGAAGAAGCCGTTGGCCTGGGTGGAGGTCGGCCCGTTGGTCATGGCGCCGATCGTGACCACGGTCAGCGCGCCCGTCCCCCACACCGGCAGGCCGGCCAGCGGACCGGTCGCCAGCACCAGGCGGTTGTCGGGGTGGTCCCAGGTGACGTTGCCCTTGCCGCCCCGGGCCGCGGTCTCGCGGTAGAGGATGAGCGCGCCGAGGCCGGCGCCGCCCAGGTACGCGCGCATGTCCTCGGGCGACCACGGCTCGGCCCAGCACTTCTTCTTCGTCAAGTCCACGCGCAGGAGGCGCCCGGCGTAACCGGGCACGACGGCCGGCGGAGCCGGCGCTCGTGACTGGCGGTTCTTCATACAGCCACCGGGGTCTGGCCGGGCGCCTTCGCCGGGCGGCCCAGCACGGTTTCGGGCAAGAGCCGGCCCATGGCGCCGGCGGCCAGGAACGCGGGCTTGATCTCGAAGGGGTTCCGCATGAGGTGGGCCTTCCACGGGCCCAGCGGCAGCTGGGCCTGCACCAGACCCTTGAGCATCCCCACGTCGTTGGTGGCCCAGATGTCCTCGGACCGGCCGATGATGATGGCGCCCGTCATCCGGTCTCCGGTGAAGAGCAGCTTGCGGTAGGCGTGGCGGTCGCGCTTGATCGCGGAGGCGACCTCGGCTCGCCGGTCGTCCCAGGCGCCGAACGAGGCGACGTCCAGGTGACAGACCTCCACGATGTTGATCACCAGGCTGCCGGCGTAGCGCACGTCCTTGCCGGCCATGTTGGCGCCGGCCACCCGCCCGTGCTCCTGCGCCGTCGGCTCGATGGCGTGCACCACCCCGTTGCCGCCCAGGCGGTCCGGACCCTCGGCGACGTCCCCGGCCGCGTAGACGTTCGGGACGTTCGAGCGCAGGTGGTCGTCGACGACGATGCCCTGGTTGATGCGGAGCCCGGAGTCCTTGAGCCAGTCGAGATTCGCCCGGATCCCGGTGGCCATGATGACCGTGTCGGCCAGGAGCTCCGGCCCCTTGGCGAAGCGCAGCCGCCGCCGTCCCCGCGCCTCCTCGATCCGGGTCAGCCGGACTCCGGTGCGGATGGTCACGCCGTGCCGCGTGAGCCAGTCCTCCACCAGCCGGGCGCCGGTCTCGTCGATCATCCGCGGCAGGATGTGCGGGGCGATCTCCACGATGGTGAGCCGGGCGCCCAGCGACAGGATCGCGTTCAGGATGGTGAACGAGATGAAGCCGGCGCCGACCATCACCACGTGGCTGCCGGGCGTGATGGAGGCCATCAGCGCCCGGCACTGGTCGAGCGTCCAGAAGGCGTGCACGCCCGGCAGGTCGGCCCCCGGCACCGGCGCCTTGACCGGCGAGGACCCGGTGGCGATCAGGCAGTCGTCGTACTCGACCCGGGTGCCGTCGTCGAGCGTACACACGTGGGCGCGGGTGTCCAGGCTCACCGCCCGGCGCCCGAGCAGCGGCTTGACGCCCCAGTCGGCGAGGATGCCCGGCGTGGCGGTGAAGACGTGGCCCTCGGCGATGGAGCGGTCGAGGTAGTAGGGCAGGACCATCCGCGAGTACGGCTTCTCGGCGCTCACCAGCGTGATCTCCGAGCGCTCGGACTCCTCCTCCCGGATGGTGCGCATCGCATTCATGCCGGCGGTGCCGCCGCCGATGATCAGGTGCCGTCGCGCCATCACGCCACCCCGGCCAGCAGGCGCCGCCCGCGCTCGGCGGCGAAGTCGGCGAGCCAGTCGGCGGTGGCCACCTCTTCGTAGGTGATGGCCGCCGTCGGGCAGGCGTGGGCGCAGGCCGGGTCGCCGCCGCAGAGGTTGCACTTGTAGGCCTTGCGCCGGTCGGGGTCGTAGAAGACCGTCCCGTACGGGCAGGCGATCGTGCAGAGCTTGCAGCCCACGCAGCGGTCGACCAGCACGTCCTTGGCGCCGGCGGCGTTGATGGCGATGGCGCCGACCGGGCAGGCGGTCATGCACCACCCCTCGGCGCACTGGGGGCAGGTGTAGGGGGCATAGGAGGTGTGGCCCTCGAAGGGCGACACCCGGATGACCGAGCGGGCCGGCTGGAACTCGCCGGTCTGAGCGTACGAGCAGGCCAGCTCGCAGCGCAGGCAACCCGTGCAGCGGGCCGGTGTGATCCTGAGCACTCTCACCGTGGCGTTCGTCCCTTTCTCCGCGGGCGACGCTCGAGGCGGGCGACGCGGGACGGCGGATTATAGCATGCGCGCCGCGGCCTTCCGGTCGCCGCGTGCTAGAGTCGGCGGGTGCTCGCCCGCGTGTTCCTCCCGGTGGGGCTGCTCGCGGTCACGGGCCACCTGGTGTCGCTGGCGTCCGGCGATGGGCCGGTCGACTGGAGCCGCCACCAGACGCTCGGAATCGTGGTCTCGCACACCGCCGTCGGGCTGCTCGGTCTCGGGCTGGCCCGGCCGGCGTGGGCCTGGCTGCGCCGCCGGGCCGCGAGACCGGAGGACCTCGGTCCCCGGGTGTGGGCGCTGCTGGCGGCCGCGGCGGCGGCGCAGGTGCTCCTGATCACCGTCGCCCCCGGCTACGCGCGCCCGGTCATCACCCGCGAGTGGGGCCTGGTCGAGCCGCTGCAGTTCACGATGTATCTCGGCACCGCGGCGCTGGCGCTCGCCCACGCGCGCCGGCGCACGGGCGACGCCCGGATCGTCCACCTCGCCGCCGGCGCGTGGGCGCTGGTCATGGCGCTGGAGGAGATCGACTACCTCGGACTGCTGTCGGGCGCGGCTTCGCTGGCCGGGGCCCCGCGCGGCCGCCTCGGCGGCCGTCACCTGGGAGGATTCCACGACCTGCTCAACGTCGCGCACGGCCTGGGCGCCCTCTGGCTCGTGGCGATCGGAACGGCGGGGCTCCTCGGGCTCGGCCTGCTCGCCTGGTCGCTCCAGGCGGCGCGGCGCCGCCGGCTCTCGGCGCTGCTCGGCGAGATCCGGACCGGCGGG
>DATLZL010000324.1:0-11431 GCA_035574035.1 Binatia bacterium
GAGGGCGATCTCGCGGGGCCCGGCCTCCAGGATGCGGTCCGCCGGGCTCTCCGCCCGGCCCGGGGCGGCGTCGTCGGTCATCGGGTCAGGTGGACGAGGAGCGCCAGGAACTCCATCAGGTGGTGGGTGGACAGGAAGCCGCGGCGCACGTGCTCGCGGCCGGCCGCGCCCATCCGCGCGATCAACTCCGGGTTGTTGAGCAGGTGGCGGATGCGGAAGGCGGCGCCCTCCACCGACTGGACCGTGTAGCCGGTGACCTCGTGGATCACCTGCTGCGGCAGTCCGCCGGCCACGCCGGCGATCACCGGCTTGCCCTTCCACAGGGCCTCGGCCGGCCCCAGGTTGAACCCGTCCTGCAGCGACTTCTGCAGGACCAGCGTCGCCGCCCGCTGCAGCGCGTTGATCTGGCGATGGGCCTCCGGCGGCAGCTCGAGCACGATGATGCTCGGGTCCCGCTGAGCGGCCTGCCGCAGGTCGGCCAGCACCTCCTGGCCCTCCCGGTCGTCGCCGGCCGTCCCGGCCAGCACGAGCTGGATGTCGTAATGCTTCCGGACCAGCCGGTAGGCGTTCACGACGCCGAGCGGGTCGTGGCTGCGGTTGAACGGGCCGACCTGCAGCAGCATCGGCCGGTCGGCCGGCACGCCGAGCGCGCCGGTGAGGGCAGCCACCTCCCGCGGGCTCAGCTCGCGGTTCTTCTCCGACAGCGGGTCGATGGCCGGGTGGATCACGTAGGTCGGCACGCCGAGCCGGCGGCCGAACTCGGGCAGGGAGAAGACGGCGGCGTCGTACTGGTTCAGGAACTGGCGGACGTACGACCAGGCGCGCCGCTGCGCTCGCGAGGCGTCGAAGTGGCAGTGCCATACCCACCGGCCGTCCCGGCGGTGGGCGACCAGCGGCGCCGGCGTCACGTCGTGGACGACCACTAGGTCGGCCTCCAGCGCCAGCTTCTTGGCGTTGAGGCGGGCCATCTCCACCCAGTGGGCGAGCCCCTCGTCGTCCAGCACCCGCTCGGCGCCCTCGAGCGCCGCCCGGAGCGCGGTGGTGGTGGCGTAGAAAAGGGGGTCGCCGCCCACGATCTCCCAGCGTACGTCGAGCCCGAGGTCGTTCAGCAGGGGGACGGCGGTGGCCAGCATCTCGGCCGGACCGCCCCCGAAGCGGCCGGCGGTGACGTGGAGCACGCGGCGGCCGCGGGCGCGCTCGGCCAGGCGCAGGAGGATGTCCACCGCGCCCGGTGGGGCGACCTCGCGGTAGTCCTCCAGTCGGTTCACGCTCCCTGTCGCTCCAGCACCTCGTCGACCAGGCTCAGCACCCGCGCCCGCACGCGCTCGAGGCTGGTCATGAACGTATCGATGCGCTCGATCCGGTCGGCCAGCTCCGCGAGCCCGAGACAGCTGCGCATCCACTCGGCGAAGTCCCCGGACCGGCGCCCCAGGCGGGTCCGGGCCTCGACCATGTGGACGTAGATGGCGCTGGCGTCCACCGAGGCCAGACCGTCCCGGAACTCGGCCAGCGTGGTGGCCCGGGGCCCCAGCTCGACCTCGACGATGTGCGACTGCTGGAAGTGGAACGCCCCCGAGGGCTCCGCCCGCGGCACGGTCGTCAGCCGGCGGAGGTGATCGTGGACGATCGTCACCAGCTCCTCCCGCAGATCCTCGAGGGTGGCGAACTCGAAGGGGTCCACCACCGCCAGCCGCTCGGACAGGGCCCGGTCGCGGACCTCCACCGCCGCCCAGCGGGCGAAGTCGTTGCCCCAGGCGGTGGTCAGGGGCCGGTGGCGCAGGAAGTAGCCGTGCGTGTGGTAGAAGATCGACCCGGGCGGGACCTCCTCCAGACGGTCGAGGAGTTCCCGCTCGTCGAGGGCGTGGCGGTCGAGCGCCTGCCGGACCTCGACGCAGCCCATGAACACGAACGGCTGTCCGGTGCGGTCGGCCATCACGCCTCCGGCGCCAGCAGGGCCACCGGGAACCGGGCGAGCACCCGGCCCAGGGCGAGGCGGCCCCGGTCCGGCTCGACCCGCTCGCCGGTGAAGACGTTGACCAGCGGCGCCGCCGCCGGCGCCGGGATCGCGGTGTCCGCCCAGTACGCCGGCCCCAGCGGCGGCTCGTCCACCCCCCGCCGGGCGAGCAGGCGGGGCACCACGGTGACCGCAGCCGTGCCGGCCACCCGGGCGTAAGCGCAGACGTGCTCGGCCAGGGCCCCGGACGCCTCCAGCGGCCGGTACTCGCCGCGCTCGAAGAGCGTGCGCCGGGCACGACGGCAGGCCAGGGCCTGGCGGATCACGTAGAGTTTGACGCGGCCGTCCTCCCAGGACTTCAGCAGCTCCTCGGCCAGCGCCCGCGGGTCGTTGCGGAGCGTCAGCTCCGCGGTCAGCCCCTCCAGCAGCCGCCGGCGCAGGGCGAAGTCGACCGGCCGTCGGTTGTCGGGGTCCACCAGCGAGAAGTCCCAGAGCTCGGTGCCCTGGTAGAAGTCCGGCACGCCGGGGGCGGTGATCTTGACGAGCGTCTGGGCCAGCGAGTTGAGCGCGCCGTACCAGGCGACCCGGCCCTGAAAGGCGGTGAAGTCGGCCAGGAACTCCTCGGACCGGGTCGGGTCGAGCAGCGCGTCGGCGAAGGCGAGCAGCGCCTCCTCGTAGCGGGGGTTGGGGTTGACCCAGCTGGAGTGGACCTTGGCCTCCCGCACCGTCTTGAGCAGATACGCCCGCAGCCGGTCGGCCCCGATGGGCCAGGCCCCGACGAGCGTCTGGTAGAGGAAGTGCTCCTCGTTGGGCTCGGGCACCGGGCGGCCGTCCACCGTCGCCCGGTGGCGCCGGTTGAGCCGCTGCCAGCGCAGGACGTGCTGCCGCCACACGTGCGGGATCTCGCTGAGGACGTTGATCCGGGCCCGCACGTCCTCGCTCCGCTTGGTGTCGTGGGTGGAGGTGGCCGACAGGCCGTGGGGGTTCTCCCGCTGGCGGGCGGCCATGGCGGCGTGGAACTCGGCCAGCGAGGTGCCGAACCGGGCCGGGTCACCGCCGACCTCGTTGAGCGAGATCAGCCGGGCGTACCGGTAGAGCGCGGTGTCCTCGTACCCCTTGGCCGTCACCGGACCGGTGAGCTGCTGGAAGCGCATCAGCCAGTCCAGGCGCTCGCGGCGGTCGGCCTCGGTGGCCCAGGCCGGGATGCGCAGGGTGAGGCAGTCCTGGATCCAGTCGTACACCGTCACGTCGGTGGCCAGCGCCCGGCGCTTGGCCTGGGCCACCGCCCGCGCGATGTACTCCTGGTCGCGGGCGGTCGGGCCCAGGGACGTCCAGTCGCCGTCCTCGACCCGCCGCTCGCGGTCGGGCACGTCGCCGACGTACGTGCGGTAGACCGGGAAGCAGGCGATGATCTCGCGCAGGGCGCGCCGGATGCTGCCGAGGGTGAAGTCGCGGGTGGAGCGGTGCTTCTCGGAGATGATGTTGAGGCGGTGGGCCAGCATCGCGATCTCGGAGGCCATCGAGGTCTGCATCATGAGCCGCTTGGACTCGTAGACGATCTCGGAAAAGACGGGGGCGGCCCGGACCAGACGCCGGTAGGTCTCGTCCACGGCCCGGGCCTGGCTGCGGTCCACGAAGATGCCGTTGAGCAGGTTGAGGAACTCGTAGCCGGTGGTGCCCGACACCGCCCACGCCTCCGGCAGCGGCTCGCCGGGGGCCAGGATCTTCTCGGCGACGATGTAGAAGGCGCGCAGGTCGCGGGAGCGGGCGGCGAGCGCGTCCCAGCCCTCCAGCGCCGCCCGGTCCCGCCAGTCGGCGCTGCCCGGACCCCGGTCGGCGCCGACCAGGCGCCGGGCCACCTCGAGGAAGCACGCCCGCTGGAGCCGGTGGAAGTACTCGGCCGGGCTGTAGAGCCCGTCCGGGTGGTCCACGCGCAGCCCGGTGACGACCTCCTCCCGCACCAGGCGGAAGACGAGCCGGTGCGTCTCGGCGAAGACCCGCGGGTCCTCCATCCGGATGGCAGCCAGCTCGTTGATGTCGAAGAACCGCCGGTAGTTGATCTCCTCGCCGGCCACCCGCCAGAAGGCCAGGCGGTAGACCTGGTCGCGCAGCAGACCATCCAGGAGGTCGAAGCTGGCCGGCTCGCCCGGGGCGCCGTTGAAGCGGCGGACGTTGTCCTCGATGAAGTCGCGGATGTCGGCGGACGAGGCCAGCAGCTCGCGGAACTTCTGGGTCGCGATCTCCTTCTCGCGATGGCGGGCGGCCACCCGCGCCGGGTCGGTCTCCGTCCGGTGCGGCAGGGTCAGGAACTGGTCGTGCACGCTCTTGAGGGCCAGCAGGTCCGGGTGCGCGCTGCCGAGCGCCCGCTCGAGCTCGGGCAGCCGGTGGCGCAGGAGCTGGACGTAGGTCCGCGGCGCCACCGGCAGCACGGTGTCGTAGTAGCGGACGGTGAAGACGCCGTCCTGCAGCTCCAGCCGCAGCTGCCCGCTGTCGAGCACCGCCCCGTAGTGGTCGCCCAGGATCGGGAGCAGGACTTTGTTGGCCAGCTCGGGCTTGACCGGCGCCCAGTCGATGTCGAAGAACGGCGCGTAGCGCGAGGAGGCGCCGTGCTCGAGCACGTCGGACCACCAGGCGTTGCGGTTCTGGGCGATACCCATGTGGTTGGGCACGATGTCGATGAGCAGCCCCATCCCGTGGCGGCTGAGCGCGGCGGCGAAGCGCTGGAACGCCGCCTCGTCGCCCAGGGCCCGGCGGAAGCGGTTGTGATCCGACACGTCGTAGCCGTGGGCGCTGCCGGAGGCGTTCTCGAAGAAGGGCGAGGTGTAGCAGTCGCTGACGCCGAGCTCGGCCAGGTAGGCCACCACCTCGGCCGCGTCGTCGAAGGTGAGGTCGGGCCCGAGCTGCAGGCGGTAGGTGGCGAGCGGCACCCGGACCAGCCCGGCCGGGTCCCGGGCCAGCCCCTCCAGCACCTCCGCCAGCGTCACCGCCCCCGGCCCTCGAGCGCGAATCCCAGGGCCTCGGCCAGCGGGCGCAGGACCGCCCGCGCCTCGGGCCGCTCCCGCCACAGGGCGAAGAACTCGTTCTGCGTGCGCCAGAGGCCGAACCGGACTCCCAGGCGGCGCAGCCCGGTCACCAGCGCCAGTGCCGCCGCCGTCCGCTCGGCGGTCGGCTCGGTGCGCAGCGCGGCCAGCGCCGCCGCCACCGCTGCGCGCATGGGCACCCGGGCCGCGCCCAGGTCGAGGGCGATGCCGAGCGCGGCCGCTTCGTCGGCGAGCTCGAACACCCGCTCGGGCAGCCCGCCGTTGGCGGCCGCGCGCTCGAGCTCGCGCACGATCGTCTCCTCCATCACGTGCTTGGCGGTGATGCGGAAGACCTCCGGGATGGGGGCCTCGGCCTGGCGCAGGTAGCGCATCAGCTTGCGGCTCTCCTCCCAGATCCGGTGGTAGGTCTCCTCGTGCTTGTCGAGCACGGACTGGATGACCCGGCCCAGCACCCGGCGCCGCTCCTCCAGGAACAGGTGGGGCAGGCCGTAGAGCTCCCGGGGGAAGTACTCGTCGAGGCCGCGGACCATGTCGGCCATGCTGTGCTGGGCGTAGCGGCGCGTGAGGTCGGCCTTCAGGGCGTCGTAGGCGGCCGGGTCCTCCCAGGCCCGGATCCCGCACGAGAAGTCGTGGCCGCCGAAGTGGACGACCGCGTACACGCCCTCCCGCGTCTCGCCGGTGACCTCCGCGGTGGTCCGGACGTGCCCGACGCGCAGCGCGGTGCCGTAGTACGCCTCCCGCGTCTCGTCCAGGCGCTGCACGCGCCAGGCGTAGACCCGGGTCTCGTCCGGCTGCTCCTCCAGCAGCCCGGTGATCGCGTAGTGGGCGATCACCCGGCGCCAGTCCACCACCGCCGGCCGGATGAGCCGCCGGTAGACGTCGCCCCCGTCGGCGTACTCCCGGACGTTAGTGGGTGCCGCCTCCAGCCGGCGCACGAACTCGCCCTCCAGGGCGCCCCCGCCCAGGTCGCGCAGGTACTGGACGGCCAGGGCCGCGTACTTGAGGATCTGCACCGGCTCCAGCGCGGAGAGCTCGTCGAAGAACCAGCCGCAGGAGGTGTACATGAGCAGGCGCTGCCGCTGCATCTCGAGCAGCCGGCACACCTCGACCCGGGCCCCCGCGTCCAGGGCCGTCCGCTGGTGCTGGGCGAGCCACGCCTCCAGCCGCTCGGGTGAGCGGTCGAGGACGACCTGGATGTAGTCGTCGCGGGCCGCCCACGGGTCCTTGAGCCAGGCCGAGGCCCGGGCCTCGTAGAAGAGGTCCACCTGGTCGCGCACCCAGTCGAGCGCCTCCCGCAGCGGGGCCCGCCAGCGCTGGTGCCAGTCGGGGCGGGTCCGGCACCCGCAGTCGCTCCGCCAGCGCTCGATCCCGTGGGCGCACGACCAGGACGTCCGCTCCCGGATCTCGACCTCGTGCGTGGGCGGGTGCGCGGCGAGGTAGGCGCCGTAGTTCGTCAGGGTGGCGAAGCCCTCGGCCTCGATCTGCTGGACGGCGGCCGCCAGCGCCATGTCGCCGAACCGCCGGTGGTGGCCGTAGGACTCGCCGTCGGTGGCGCAGTGCACGAGCTGGGGCCAGGTCCGCGCGTCGTCGAAGCCAGCCCGGAGCCGGGCCACCAACCGCTCGCCGCGCTCGAGCGCGTCCTCGAAGGCGATGGCCCGCGAGATCGGCCCGTCGTAGAAGAAGAGCGCCAGGGCGAGCCCCCGGGGACCGTGCCAGCGGTAGGCGCGGCTGGGGTCGATGCCCTCGCCCGCCTCCACCCACTCGCCGCCCGGCGCCCGCACCCGCGCCGCCTGGTGGGGGGCGAGGATGGTGAACTTCAGGCCGGCCTCGGCCAGGACCTCCAGGGTCTCGTTGTCGACGGCGGTCTCCGGCAGCCACATCCCTTCCGGCTCGCGGCCGAAGCGGCGGCGGAAGTCGGCCACGCCCCATCGGACCTGGGTGACCTTGTCCCGCCGGGTCGCCAGCGGCATGATCATGTGGTTGAAGACCTGGGCGATGGCGTTGCCGTGGCCGCCGCGGGCCTCGCGGCTGGCCCGGTCGGCCGCCACGATGGCCTCGTGCACGTCGGGGCCGTGCCGCTCGAGCCAGCCCATCAGCGTCGGCCCCACGTTGAACGAGATCTTCTCGAAGTTGTTCACGATGTCCAGGATGCGGTTCCGGCCGTCGACCCGGCGGGCGGCGGTGTTGGGCGCGTAGCACTCGGCCGTCACCCGCTCGTTCCAGTCGTGGTAGGGAGCGGCCGAGTCCTGGACCTCGACCGCCTCCAGCCAGGGGTTCTCGCGCGGCGGCTGGTAGAAGTGACCGTGGATGGCCACGAAGCGGGGCGGGGCGGTCACGGCTCCTCCATGCCGAGCAGGAACGCGCGGCGCCCGCCGCGCGGCAGCACGACCAGGCCCGAGGGGTCCACGTGCCAGTGCCGGCGGTCGGCGGCGGCGTCCAGCCCGATCTCGGCCCCGGCCGGGACGATGTTGTAGCGGTCGATGATGGCCCGGCGGATGCGGGCCCCCTTGCCGACCGTGGTGTGGTCCATGATGATCGCGTCCTCGATCACCGCGCCCTCGTTGACCCAGACGCTGCGGCCCAGGATCGAGTTGCGGAGGGTGGCGCGCTTGATCAGCGAGCCCTCGGCGACGTGGGCGTTGTCCACGTCCGAGCCGAGGAAGCGGGCGGGCGGACCGGGGTGGTGGGCGCTCCGGATGGGCCACTCGCGGTTGTCCAGGTCGAAGCGCGGCGACTCGCCCAGCAGGTCCATGTGGGCCTGCCAGTACGCCTCGATCGTCCCCACGTCGCGCCAGTAGCCGGGCTCCTCGTAGGGCTTGACGCCCGGCACCTCGTTGCTCTGGAAGTCGTAGGCGTAGACGCGGCCGGTGGGGACCAGCTCCGGGATGATGGACCGCCCGAAGTCGTGCTCGGTGGACCGGCGGGCGTCGTCCACCAGCGCGTCCACCAGCACCTGGCGGTTGAACAGGTAGTTGCCCATGGACACCAGCGCCCGGTCGCGGTGGTCGGGCATCGGCCGGGGCCGGGCCGGCTTCTCGGCGAAGTCCACCACCCGGTTCGTCCGGTCCACGGCCAGCACGCCGAACTGGGTGGCCTCGCCGAGCGGCACCGGACGGGCGGCCACGGTGACGTCGGCGCCCGCCTCGCGGTGGAAAGCGATCATCTGGTTCACGTCCATCCGGTAGATGTGGTCGGCCCCGAAGATCGCCACCACGTCGGGGGCGAAGTCGTCGATCAGGTTGAGGTTCTGGAGCACGGCGTCGGCGGTGCCGCGGTACCAGGCTGCGCCCGTCCGCATCTGAGGCGGGACGACCGTCACGAAATAGTCGGGCAGGAGCCCGCCGGTGCGCCAGGCCAGCCGGACGTGCTCGATGAGCGACTGCGACTTGTACTGGACCAGGACGTAGAGCGCCAGCAGCTCGGAGTTGGCGAAGTTGGACAGGACGAAGTCGATGATGCGGTAGCGGCCCCCGAAGGGCACCGCCGGCTTCGAGCGGTCGCGGGTGAGCGGGTGCAGGCGCTCGCCGCGCCCGCCGGCCATGATCATGCCCAGGACGCGGGGCCGTCGGGGCACGTCAGCTCTTGGGAGGGCGGGCCCAGGTCGGGTCGAGATCGGCGAAGCAGAAGTCTTCCCGCTCCAGACGGCGGAGCGTGTCGGCGGCCTCGACCGTGAGCGGGGTGCCGCCGGCGAGCGCGCGGGCGATCTCGGCCAGCCGCTTGAACTCGGCGTAGTGCTCCGCCACCCGGCGCTCGGCGTAGTCCCGGGCCGCCCAGGTGGTGATGAGGAACTGCCAGTCGGAGGCTTCCAGCAGCAGCAGCTCCCGGCCGGCCTGGGCGAGCACGCGCCGCAGCTCCGGTCCGCCGGGCTCGTCGGCGTGCTTGAGCAGCTCCACCCACTCGGCCTCGGCGCTGTAGACCCGGTCCCACGTCCACTCGGTGTCGGGGTTGAGCCAGACCCGGTGATCGCCCCCCTCGCCCCACGACCCCTCGGGCAGGGTCACGGTCGTCCGCGGCGGGGCCACCTCGAGCGCCTGGGTCAGGGTGACCGGGGTGACCCCGGCCGCTCCGAAGCGCCGCATGACCTCGGCCAGCCAGGCCGGCCCCTCGAACCACCAGTGGCCGAACAGCTCGGCGTCGTAGGGCGACACGATGACCGCCGCCGGTCCGGCTGCGGCCGCCGTGTCCCGCACCAGCGCCACGAAGTGGTCGGCCTGGACGACGACCTGGCGGGCGGCGGCCTCCGGAGCGTAGAGATCCTTGGTGCCGAGGTCGCGGGCGGCGTCGGTGATGCGCCAGTACCGGAGCCCGCCCGGGAAGTGCTTCTTGTGGAACTCGAGGTAGGCGAAGTCGCCCGGGTAGCCGTGCTCGCGGCTCCACACCTGGAGCGTCGTGCGCGGGTCGCGGAAGAAGGCCACCGCGTGGCCGGTGCCGCCCCGGGAGGCGACGCGGTAGGGATGGTAGGGCGAGTGGCGGCGGGCGGTGACCTCGGCGACCTCCGACCGGATCACGCCGCGGCGGCGGGGCAGGTAGTCGCGGTAGAGGAAGACCGGGGCCGCGGCGGCGATCAGGTGCGAGTCGGCCACGAAGTACTCGAGGCCGTGGGCGGCCAGCATCTCCTCCAGGCCCGGCCGGACGACCCGGCGCTGGCCGCGCTCGCGGCCGGTGGGCGGCGTCCACTCGTAGCGGGGCCGGTAGGCGCACTCCGGCAGCCAGATGCCGCGCGGGGCCACCCCGAAGTGGCGCTTGTGGGTCTCGACCGCGGTGCGCAGCTGCAGGTGGATGGACTCGTCGCGGCTGAGCAGCGGCAGGTAGCCGTGGGTGGCGGCGCAGGTGAGGATCTCCAGGTGGCCCTGGCGCTGCAGCTCGGCGAACGTGCCCGGGATGTCGCCGCCGATGCGCCGGTGCAGCTCCCACATGCGCTCGTAGAACTCCTCCCAGAAGTGCGTCAGCCCGATCATCTCCGGCCGGTCTTCGCGCCGGAACTGCTCGCGGTTCTCGGCGCAGGCGCGCTGGAGGTTGTCGCGGTAGAACGCCAGCTCCTTCTGGAACTCCGGCGAGGCCAGCTGCTCGCAGAGCACCGGTGACAGGTTCACGGTCCACTTGGGGGACACGCCGTCGGCCACCAGCCGGTGGATCGTCTCCAGCAGCGGCAGGTAGCACTCGAAGGCCGCCTCGCAGAGCCAGTCGCTGCCGTGCGGCCACCGGCCGTGGTTGACCACCATCGGAAGATGGGTGTGGAGGACGAGGGCAAACCGGTAACCCATCAACACGTCCCTTTCAGCACGATCGAGACCATGACCCGAGCCGGCCTGAAGTGAGCCCATTGGACCGTAACCCCGGACTGGGCGCAAGCGTTCATGACGGCGGCGTGCGCTTCCGGGTCTGGGCGCCCCGCTGCCGGCGTCTGGACCTGGTGCTCGACAGCCGGCGGCCGATCGCGATGGCCCGCGGCGACGACGACGTGTTCGACGCGTTCGTGCCGGGCCTGGGCGCCGGCGCCCGCTACCAGTTCCGGCTCGACGGGGACCGCCACCGGCCGGATCCGGTCTCGCGCTGGCAACCCGACGGCGTCCACGGCCCGTCGGCGGTGGTGGATCCGGCCGCCTTCCCGTGGACCGACCAGGGCTTCCGCGGCCACGACCGCGCCGACCTCGTCTTCTACGAGCTACACGTCGGGACGTTCACCGCCGCCGGCACGTTCGAGGCGATCATCCCCCGGCTGGAGGCCCTGGTCGACCTGGGCGTGACGGCGGTGGAGCTGATGCCGGTGGCGGAGTTCCCGGGCTCGCGCAACTGGGGGTACGACGGCGTGCACCTCTTCGCGCCCCAGTCCACCTACGGGGGCCCCCGCGGCCTGCGCCGCCTGGTGGACGCCTGTCACGCCCGGGGACTCAGCGTGATCCTGGACGTCGTGTACAACCACCTGGGCCCGGAGGGCAACTACCTGGGCGAGTTCGGACCCTACTTCACCGACCGCTACAAGACGCCCTGGGGCTCGGCCGTCAACTTCGACGGGCCGGACGCCGCCGGGGTGCGCCGGCACTTCGTGGAGAACGCCCGGCACTGGGTGCGCGAGTACCACCTCGACGGCCTGCGGCTGGACGCCATCCACGCCATCTACGACCAGAGCCCCGTCCACATCCTGACCCAGATCACCGAGGCGGTGCGGGAGGAAGCGGCCGCGCTCGGGCGCCCGGTCCATGTCATCGCCGAATCCCACGACAACGACCGCCGCCTGGTCCTGTCCCGCGCCGAGGGCGGGCTCGGGCTGGACGCCGTCTGGTCCGACGACTTCCACCACGCCGTGCACGTCACGCTCACCGGCGAGCGGGGCGGCTACTACGTGGACTTCGTCGACCGGAGGCTGCTGCCGCGGGCGATCGCCGAAGGCTTCGCCTACCAGGGCGAGCCCTCGGACTACTTCGGCGGGCCGCGC
>DATLZL010000325.1:0-2159 GCA_035574035.1 Binatia bacterium
CGAAGTGGTGCCGCTGTTCCGCGGGCCCCGGGCGCGGACCGTCCACACCGCCGCCGACTTCGCGGCCGGGCCGGCCGCCCGGGCCGCATTCGGCATCGACGAGTACCGGGAGGTCGCCTTCGTCCTCGGGGCCGACGGCCGGCTGCACCTGGCCCACCTCGCCGGCCGACGCACGTGGCCGGCGGTCGCGATCCCGGGCCTGGGCGAGGGGCGCGTGATGGCGACGGCGCGGCTCGGGCCCTCGCGCTACCTGCTGGGAACCTCCGACGGCCGGACGATCCCGCTCGCGATCAACTTCGAGGTGAACTTCGCGTCGGGTCGTCGCTCGGTGACGCCGTCGCCGGTCTTCGGACCGCCGACGCAGGTGGACCCCGAGGGCCGGCGGCCTGTCCTCCGCCTGGCTGCCGCTGCGCCCGGCGGCGGCGCGGTGACCGTCGCCCAGGTGGGGCCGCGCGAGCTGGTTGTGCGCGTGACGAGCGAGCGACGGCCGCTGGTCGGCGCGCCGCGACGGGAGGAGACGTTCCGGCCGCTGCGGGTCGAGGCCGATGGCGAGGTCACGGCGCTGGCCATCGACGGTCGCGGCCACGACCTGTTCGTCGGTACCTCGCGCGGACAGGTCGTCCGCTACGACCTGCGCGGGCGCGCCGAACCCGTGCGCGTCGAGACGGTCGGCGTCGGTCGCGCGGCGGTGACGGTCCTGGGCTTCTTGATCGGCGATCGGACGCTGGTGGTGGCTGACGCCGGCGGCGAGGTGAGCAGCTGGCAGGTGGTGCCCTCCGACGACGGGCTGCCGCCCCGGCTGACCCGGATCCACCGGTTCGCGGCCCATCCGGCCGGCGTGGCGGCCTTCGCCGCCTCGGCGCGCGACAAGGGCTTCGTCACCACGGATGCCGCCGGCGGTGTCCACCTCCACCACGGCACGACCGGGCGGACGCTCCTTCGCCTGGCAGCGCCCGAGCCGGCCGCGGCGGTGGCCATCGCCCCCAAGGCGGACGCGATCCTGGCCGTCTCCGCCGGCGGCCGCATCACCCACTGGGCGGTCGACAACCCGCACCCCGAGGTAACCCCGGGCACCCTCTTCACGCCCGTCTGGTACGAGGGTTACCCGCGGCCGGATCTGGTCTGGCAGTCCACCGGCGGCACCGACGACTTCGAGCCGAAGCTGAGCCTGACGCCACTGGTGTTCGGCACGGTCAAGGGCACCGTCTACGCGCTGCTCTTCGCCGTCCCCGTGGCTCTGCTCGCTGCGCTCTACGTGAGCGAGTTCATGTCGCCGGCCCTCCGGGCGGTGGTGAAGCCGGTCGTGGAGATCATGGCCGCCCTGCCGAGCGTCGTGTTGGGCTTCCTGGCCGGCCTGTGGCTTGCCCCGGTCATCGAACGCGTGCTGCCGGGACTGGTCCTGACGCCGCCGGTCGCGGCGGCCGCGATCCTGCTGGCGGCCGGAGCGTGGGCGGTGGCGCCGACGAGGCTGCGCCGGTGGGTGCGGCCGGGCGGCGAGCTGGCCGTCCTGGTGCCGGTCGTTCTGATCGGGGGCGCTGCGGCGTTCGCCCTCGGCGCCGGGCTCGAGCGGCTGGTCCTGGGCGGCGACTACCGGACCTGGCTCCGGTCGGCGCTCGGGCTGACCTGGGACCAGCGCAACTCGCTGGTGGTGGGCATCGCGATGGGCTTCGCGGTCATCCCCATCATCTTCACCGTCGCCGAGGACTCGCTGGCCGGCGTGCCGCAGCACCTGCGGGCCGGCTCGCTGGCCCTGGGGGCCACGCGGTGGCAGACGGCGCTCCGGGTCGTCGTGCCCACGGCCAGCCCCGGGATCTTCTCGGCGGTCATGATCGGCTTCGGGCGCGCCGTGGGCGAGACGATGATCGTGCTCATGGCCACCGGCAACACCCCGGTCATGGACTGGTCCATCTTCAGCGGCTTCCGGGCGCTGTCGGCCAACATCGCCGTCGAGCTGCCGGAGGCGCCCGAGGGCGGCACGCTGTTCCGGGTCCTGTTCCTGGCCGCGCTGCTGCTCTTCGCCATGACGTTCGCCGTCAACACGGCGGCCGAGGTCGTGCGCCTTCGGCTGCGCCGGAAGTACCGCGCGCTGTGAGGGCGCCGGGCCGGGCCTGGCGCGGCGGCGAGCCCCTGGTCTGGCTGACCGGCGGGGCGCTGGCGGT
>DATLZL010000326.1:0-3762 GCA_035574035.1 Binatia bacterium
GAAGAACGCCGCCACCGCGCGGTGCAAGGCCACGTGCCACGCGTTGAACTGCCGCCGGGCCGTGCGCTCGAGCGTTCCCCCGTCGGCGCTCAGGCGGTAGACGTCCTCCTGCTCGGCCTGGGCCTCGCAGCCGGGCACCCACCCCGGATGCCGCAGCTCGTAGCGCAGGCGGACCTCCCCGCCGCGCAGGCGCCAGGCCCGGACGGCCAGTCCGTCCGGGTAGAGCTCGGCGGTCGTCCAGACGACCCCCACGTCCTCGCCGGTCTGACGGACGACGTCCAGCCGCAGGCGGCGGGCCGACGGTCCGGCCAGCGGTCCCTCCCACGCCATCAGGAACTGGGCGCGGCCCCCGGCCGCCGGCAGCGGGTGCACCGCCGGCCGGCCTTCCCGCTGGAAGACGCGCAGCAGCTGCGGCTCGCCCCGCACCGTTCCGTACACGCGTACCGACGCCGCGCCGGTGCCCTCGCCCAGCACGAAGGCGCCGACGGTGAGCGGACCCACCCGGAGCAGCCGGAAGCTGGCCCCGCCCCAGACGTCGGCCAGGCCGTCCAGCCGGTCCTGCAGGAAGCCGAGCGACGCGAACACGCCGCCCAGGGCCAGGCTCTCCACGATCTCCTCGTCGAGCAGCGCCGCCAGCTCCCGTAGCACGGCCTGGTCCCGCTCGCCGCCGTCGGCGGGCTGAGCCGACAGGCGCGAGGTGGCCAGGCTCCGGAACCGCTCGATCCGGTCGCCCGACGTTCCGGCGGAGGCGACGGCGGCGGTGGCGAGCAGCGCGGCGAGCGCGAGCGAAGCGGGGCGAACCACGAGCGCTATGGTACAACAGGCCGATGAAGCGCCCGGTCCTGGCCGTCCTCGACCGCTACCTCCTGCGCGAGCTGGCGGCACCGTTCGCCCTCGGGCTGGCGCTCTTCACGTTCTTCCTCGTCCTGGACCGCCTCTACGATCTCACCGAGCTCGTCATCACCAAGGGCGTGCCGCTGCCGCTGGTCTTCCAGCTGCTCGTGTTCATGCTGCCGTCCTTCCTGGGCCACACGCTGCCCACGGCGCTGCTGGTCGCCGTCCTGCTCGCCGGCGGCCGCCTGGCCGGCGATCTCGAGGTCACCGCCTTCAAGGCCGCCGGCGTCAGCCTCGGTCGGCTGTTCCGACCGGTCGCCCTGGCCGCGCTGGCGGTGGCGCTCGCGGCGGCCGTGTTCACCCTCGTCCTGACGCCGCTCGCCAACCAGCAGTTCCAGCAGCAGCTGTTCGAAATCCTCAAGGCTCGGGCGGCCACCGGCCTCCAGGAGCGCGTCTTCAACACGGCGTTCGGCGACGTGATCATCTACGTCGAGGAGATCAGCCCGTCGCAGGTCCGCCTGCGCGGCCTGGTCGTTTCCGACGAGCGGGACCCGAAGGTCAGTCGCATCATCACCGCCCGCGAAGGCCGCCTGCTGACGGACGAGGCCGGCCGGCGGATCACGCTGCGGCTGCTGGACGGCGGCGTCAACGAGGCCGACGTCATGCCGGCCAGCCCACCGCCGGGGGTGGCCACCGAGACGACGGCCGGCGGCGCGGCCGGCCCCCGGCGCTACCGCTATACCGGGTTCGCCGTCTACGACATGGCCTTGACGCTGGACACGCGCCTCGGCGGCGCCGCCCGCGCCGGCAAGCCGGAGAAGGATCTCACCTCCCCGGAGCTGGTCCGGCGGATCGCGGCCCTCGAGGCCGACCCCGCCGCCCGGCGCGCCCACGAGGCGGAGCTGCACAAGCGCCTGGCCTTCCCGCTGGCGGCCCCCGTCTTCGCGCTGCTCGGCTTTCCCCTGGCCGTGCGTTCCCACCGGGGCGGGCGGAGCGTGGCCCTGGTGGGGACGCTGGCCATCGTGGTCGCGTACTACCTGATCCTCACGGCCCTGGAGGGCCTGGGCCTGCGCGGGCTGGCTCCGGTGTGGCTGACCATCTGGGCCCCGAACCTGCTGTTCGGGGGGCTGGGAGCCGCGCTGATGGCGATCACCCTCCGCGAGGTGCGGGCGCCGCGCCTGCCCCGACTCTGGGGGGCGCTCGACCTCGTCTGGCGGCGCCTGCCCCGGCGCCGGCTGCGCCGGGAGGAGCGGCTGACCACCGGCCCCCGGGACACCACCGCCATCATCGACCGCTACCTGCTGCGGCAGTATGCGGGGTTCATCGGGGTGGGGCTCGCCGTCGCCGCCGCGCTGTTCGTGGTCGTCGACCTCCTGCAGACGCTCGACCGCTACCTGCGCGTCAAGCCGCCGCTGGCCTACATCGCCGAGCACTTCGTCTACGCGCTGCCGGTCGCGCTGCACCAGGCGCTCCCCATCGTGATGCTGGTGGCGACGCTCGTGCTCTTCCTCACGCTCACCCGCTGGCACGAGCTGACCGCCCTGCTGGCGGCCGGCATGAGCCTCTACCGCGTGAGCGCCCCCGTCCTGCTCACGGGCCTCCTCGTCTCGGTCGCCGCCGGGGTCTTCCAGGAGTTCGCGGTGCCCGCCCTCAACGAGCGCCGGGAGGAGGTCGACCGGGTGAAGATCCGCGGGCAGCTGCCGCGCCACCTGCGCTCGCAGACCCGGCTGTGGCTGCGCGCCTCCGACACCCGCTTCTACCGGGTCGAGCTGCTCAACCCGGCCACCTCGGAGCTGTACGGCCTCACGGTGCTCGACCTCGATGCCGACTTCCGCCTGCGGCGGCGCCTGGACGCGCGCCGGGCGGTGTGGACGCCGGGCGGCTGGGAGGTGTCGGACGGGGCGCGGCGCGAGATCACAGCCGACGGCCGGGTCGCCACCACGCCGTTCACCCGGATCCTGGTCGCTCTGGACGAGACCATCCGGGACTTCACCGAGGTCCAGAAACCACCCTCGGCCATGAGCTACCGGGAGCTGCGGGAGTATGTCGGCCGCCTCCAGGCCGCCGGCCTGGAAGTCCGGAAGTACCTGGTGGACCTCTACGCCAAGCTCTCCCAGCCGCTCGAGAACCTCGTCATGGTGCTGGTGGCGATCCCGTTCGCGCTGCAGGCGCCGCGGGGCGGGCGGCTCTACGGGCTGGCGTTGGCCATCGCGCTGATGGCCGCCTACATGGTGGTCGACTACTCGGCCCGAGCCTTCGCCCGCGCCGACCTGCTGCCGCCGTTGCTGGCCGCCTGGACCGCCAACGTCGTGTTCCTCGGCGTGGGGACGGCGCTCTTCCTGCGCGCCCGGACGTAGCCGCCGGTCAGCCGGGTCGGAGGCGGCGGCCCCGTCCGGGCGTCACCGGGTCTCGCGGAGGGCCCGCAAGGTCTCTTCCAGCCGGCGCTGCTCGGCGCCGTACTGTGCCCAGTCACCCCGGCGCAGCGCATCCTGAGAGCGCTCCCAGATCTCCCAGGCCCGGTCGGCCAGAGCCCGCAGGCCGGCCGGCGGCTCGCGGGGCGTGGCCGGCACCGGTCCCGGTCCGGCCGCGGCCGGGGCCGGCCGGCCGCCGAACACGCGCGCCAGCGACTGCTCGAGCGTGGGCTCCATGGCGATCTGGTTGCCGTAGGCGACGATCACCCGGCGGAGCTCCGGCAGCGCCCCCTGTTCCGCCGCCGCCAGGTAGAGCGGCTGGACGTAGATGAGGGACTGGTCGATCGGGATGGCGAGCAGCGAGCCGCGGATGACGGTCGAGCCCCGCTGGTTCCACAGCGCCAGCTGCTGGGAAATGAACGGATCCTGGTCGATGCGGGCGTCGATCTGCCGCGGGCCGTAAACGAGCTTCTGCTTCGGAAAGTTGAAGGCGATCAGCCGGCCGTAGTTCGGCGGG
>DATLZL010000327.1:0-2799 GCA_035574035.1 Binatia bacterium
CCCACGGTCCTCGACCGCCACGCCTTCGCCCGTCTGGTGTGCGAGGTGTTCGGGCTGCCGGCCGACTGCCTGGTGCCGGTGCCGACGGCGGCGCTGGGCCAGCGGGCGCCGCGCCCGCTGCGGGCCGGGCTGCGGATCGAGCGCTGTCGCCGCCTGATCGAGGTCGCCCCACGCACGCCGGCGGAGGGCCTGGCGGCCATGCGGGCCGCGCTGAAGGCGGGCGCTCCGGCGGGCTGCCCGCCGGAGAAGTGCTGCCCGCCGGAGAAGCGCTGAAGGGATGCGGCGTTGACACGTCCGGGGGCGGCCGGTAGCATGGACCGTCGCCGCGGTGACCGTAGCTCAATTGGTCAGAGCACTGGACTGTGGCTCCAGGGGTTGTGGGTTCGATTCCCATCGGTCACCCCAACAGCCGAAGACGACGCGCCTGTAGCTCAGTTGGATAGAGCGTTGGCCTCCGAAGCCAAAGGCCAGAGGTTCGAATCCTCTCAGGCGCACCATTCTCACCGAACGGAGGGTGGCCGGGCCGTTAGCTCAGTTGGTAGAGCAGCTGACTCTTAATCAGCGGGTCCGAGGTTCGAGTCCTCGACGGCCCACCAGCACGATCGGGGAGTTCCGGGACACCGGACTCCCCGATCCGCTCTCCGTCGGGGGCGATCAGGCCTCCGGCGGGCGCCCCGTGGTGGCTTGCACGGCCCCGTCCTCGGCGCCGCCGCCGAGCGAGCCATCGAGGCCGGCTGTGACGGCTACCTCGTCAAGCCGTGCCTGCCCGATCAGCTGCTGAGCGAAGTGCGGCGGATGCTGGCGCGACGCCGCCGACGGTAGCGCCCCGTGATGCCGCCGCCGGGGAAGGACAGAGCACGGCCCCGGGGCAGGCGTCGGTCGAGCGAGACGCCGGTGATCGGTGAGCTGGCGCGGGTGGGCGGGTCGTTCGCCGTCACGGCGGTGGCGGAGATTCTCGGCTGCTACCTGGCGTACCTCTGGCTGCGGAAGGGCGGCGCGCTGAGCCTGGGCCTCTTCGCCTGGCTGCTGGCTCTCCACCCCGGCCCGGCAGGCCGGATCTATGCCGCCTATGGCGCCGTCTACGTGGCGGCGGCGCTGGCCTGGCTCGCCCTCGTCGAGGGCCAGCGCCCCGACGCGTGGGACGTCGCCGGCGTCGCCGTCTCGCTGGCCGGCATGGCCATCATCGTGCTCGGTCACTCGGCGGGGGACTGGGCGCGGCGCAGGGCCGCCGGCTTGCTCCTGCGCGCTGCCGAGCGGCGAGGACCCGCCGGGCGAGGTAAGCGGGCGGGGACGAGGGCGGAGACGGATGCGTGCCCGGATCCTCGGCGGCCTGCTGACGCAAGAGTTTCAATGACCGATCACAGCGGACGGATCTGGACCTTGCGCCACTTGATCGGTCCGCCCTGAGCGCCCTTGACACCGGGGCCGTACTGCAGGGCGATCGGCCCTGAGACGTGCTTGCTGTCCTGCACGCTGACCGTCTGGACGCCGTTCAGCTTCACCGTGAGCTGCGAGCCCCGGGCGGTGATTTCGTAGGTGTTCCACCGACCGCCGGCCCTGTGCACGAGCGGCACCGGCACCTCGGCGTGGTCGACGATGGCCCCGGTGGCGTACTTCGGCTCCGGCCGGATGTCCCAGATGTTGACCTCGTAGCACGTGGCGGCCGTGATCTTGGCGGGATCCGCGCAGCGGATGAACACGCCGCTGTTGGTGTCGGAGGCGGCCCAGAACTCGGCCCGGACCTCGAAGTCCTTGTAGGCGCTCTTCGACACCAGGAACCCGCCCTTGCCTCGGTCGGCGACGATGGCGCCGCCCTCCGGCCGCCAGTTGGCGTCGCCGACCCGGTTCCAGTTTTCCAGCCCCTTCTCGCCGTCGATCAGCGTGACCCATCCTCCGCCGGCGAGGCGGGCGCAGCCGGCCAGCGCGATCGCGAGAACCAGGAGCGCCGAGATCGGAAGAGCCAGGCGTCTCACGTCGACCTCCTTTCGTCGTTGAGGGGGAGCCTTTCCCGAGGTCCTCAGCCGCCGTCGGCGCCGGCGGACCCCGGCCGCCGGCCGCTCGCGGGGCGGCATCGTGCGGGAGGCGGAAGGATTTGTCAACGGCCCCGAATCCCGGCGAAGCCGCGCCGTCGCGCGTAGACTGGGACGCCGCGGAGGGCCGAACCGTTCTGGAGGAGCTCCGCGGACATGGCGGTGGTGGAACTCACGCCGGAGCGGTTCGGAGCTTTCCGCTACTGAATCCCGCCGGGTTCGGGTGTCGATTCCGGCCCGCCCGGTTCGACTCTTCGGTGGAGAGGCTCCGAGGTCGAGGACAGGGACATGGCGCGGCCCGAGTGGCCGGCCGGAGGGCTCGGTGATGACGGTATTCGTCGGCCTGGCGGCGCTGCTGGAGATGAGGCAGATCGACGTCCGGGCGTTGCGGGCGGCCTACGGCGGCCGGGGCGGCCCGGCATGAACGCCGCCCTGTGGGTCGTCCAGGCGTCGCTCGCCCTGCTGTTTCTCTGGGCGGGGGGCCTCAAGCTGGTCCTCCCGCTCGAGCGGCTGGTCGGGCCGGTCCCGCTGCCGGGGCTGTTTCTCCGGTTCATCGGAGTGGCGGAGGTTGCGGGCGCCCTCGGCCTCGTCCTGCCGGGCGTACTCGGCGTCCGGCCGGGCCTCACCCCGCTGGCGGCGGCGGGCCTCACGATCATCATGATCGGCGCCACGGCCGTCACGCTCGCGGGCGGCCTGCCGGCGATGGTGCTTGTGTCGGCGGTCGTCGGCGTTCTGGCCGGCTTCGTCGCCTACGGCCGGTGGCGGCTGG
>DATLZL010000328.1:0-3271 GCA_035574035.1 Binatia bacterium
CAACTCGTGATCAACACGGGCACGACCGTCGTCACGTTCCTGATGGTGTTCCTCCTGCAGCGGGCGCAGAACAAGGACGCGCTGGCGGTGCACCTCAAGCTCAACGAGATCGTGGCGGCGCTCGAGGGCGCCAGCAACCGACTCATCAACGTGGAAGACCTCACCGAGGACGAGATCCGCCTCCTCCACCAGCACTACCGACGGCTGGTCGAGATCGCGCGACGCGAGGAGAATCTCACGCGCTCGCATTCGATCGAGGAGGCCGAGGTCCGGCATCGGATCAAGCGGCGCCGGCAGGCGCAGCTCGCGGCCGCGCTGGGGGTGATTCCGGGCGAGCACTCGGCGCCGTCGGGTCCCGGCCCGGCGGCGTGAGTCGGGTCCGGGGAGCGGGCGGACCGATGCGGCGCTGGCAGGTGTGGTTCTTCGGGCGGTGGGGTCAGGGGCTCTTCTGGGCGGTCCTGCTCGTCGCCGGCTGGTTTCTGCTGGGACCGGGCGCCGGCCGCTGGCCCGGGGGCTGGCCGTTCGGCCGGCCGGCGCCGTCCGTCGTCGTCGCGCAGCCGGGAGGCGGGGCCCCGGGCGGCTGGACAGCCGTGGCGCGTGCGGTCATGCCGGCCGTCGTCAACATCGCCTCGGCCCGCAGCGTGCGGACACCCGAGCAGGGGCCCCTGGCGCCCTTCTTCACCGACCCTTTCTTCCGCTACTTCTTCGGCGGGCCCGAGACGGCACCCCGCCGAGAGCGGAGTTTGGGCTCGGGCGTGCTCGTCACCGCCGACGGCTACGTCCTCACGAACCACCACGTCGTCGAGGGGGCCGAGGACATCCGGGTGACGCTCGCCGACCGGCGGGAGTTCCAGGCACGGCTCGTGGGCACGGACCCGCGCACGGACCTCGCCGTGCTGAAGCTGCCCGGCACCGGGTTTCCGGTGGTCCCGCTCGGGGACTCGGCGCGGGTCGCGGTCGCCGAGGTGGTGCTGGCGGTCGGCAATCCCTTCGGCCTCGGGCAGACGGTGACGATGGGGATCGTCAGCGCCGTCGGGCGAGCCAACGTCGGCATCGCCGACTACGAGGATTTCATCCAGACCGACGCCGCGATCAACCCCGGCAACTCGGGAGGCGCGCTCGTCAACACCCGGGGAGAGCTGATCGGCATCAACACGGCGATCTTCACCCAGAGCGGAGGCTCCATGGGGATCGGGTTCGCGATCCCCATCGACATGGCCCGCCACGTCATGGAGCAGCTCGTCACGCGCGGGCGCGTGGTCCGCGGCTACGTGGGCGTGGCGGTGCAGGACCTCACCCCGGCCATGGCCCGGGCCCTCGGCCTGTCGGACGCCCGGGGCGTGCTCGTGGCCGACGTGGTGCCGGACGGGCCGGCGGCGGCGGCCGGGCTCCAGCGCGGCGACGTGATCGCCGCGATGGACGGCCGGCCGGTGGAGGACGCCGGCCACTTCCGTAATCAGGTGGCGCTGACCACCCCGGGGGCGCGCGTCCGACTGACCGTCGTGCGGCAGGGCCGGGAGCGCGCCGTGGAGGTGAGGGTCGGCGAGCTCCCGGAGCAGCGACCGGCGGCCAGCCGGGCGGTGCGCGAAACTCCCGACCCGCTCGGGCTGACGGTCGCCGACCTCACGCCGGAGGGGGCGGCCCGGCTCGGGCTGCCCCCCGGCACGCGCGGCGCGCTCGTGACCGAGGTGCTGCCGGGCGGGCTCGCCGCCGAAGCCGGCCTGAGGCCCGGCGACGTGGTCCTCGAGGTCAATCGCCGTCCCGTCCGCTCGGCGCGGGAGTTCGTCGAGGCGGTGCGGCAATCGGGCCGGGCCGACCTGGTGCTGCTCGTCAACCGCGGTGGAAGCACCGCCTTCGTGCTGATCGAGCGAGCTGCCTGAGCAGGTGCGCCCCGGCCCGAGCCGAGCGGTTGCCGGGGCCGGGGCGGGATCCCCGAAACACGACATCCGGTGTCGGCGGCCGGGGCCGTTCGACTCAGTCGAATGACTTGACAGTCCCGGGCCGGCTGACAGACCACCCATCGAGATTTCGAGGGGATAGGTCGCGGGTGTAGGAATTGCAATTCCCTCCCCTGGTGTGGGTGCAACCCCGAGCGGGAGGAGGAGATTCATGAGCCGGAGATTTCTGAGCCGGCGGAGCGGCAGCGGGGCGACGGTCGGGCTCTCGACCGGACTGGTGGCGGTGTTGTGCGCGGTGGTCGCGGCCTCCCCGGCCCAGGCCGCGCCGCTGGTCTGGAACACCTGCGAGGGCGGCAGCGACAACGTGTGCAACATCTCGGCGTCGCTGAACCTGCCCGAGTCGCCGCGCACCGGGAATAGCAACGGCTACGTGTTCGACGCGATCGGGGACCCGACCCGGAAGCTCGGCGCCCGGGCCTTCCGCACGCCCGACAACTTCGGCTCGGGAGATCCCGCCCCGACCCCGATCACCATCTTCAACGGCGGCCTCGGCGCCGGGGACGAGTCGGCGCCCCAGCACGCGGTGGACAACGTCGGGCCCGACGAGTTCATCGTGTTCACGCTGCCGAGCGACACCAGCCGTCCCCTCGGCTTCAGGATCGGGTGGCTCGACCAGGACTCCGACATCTCCACCTGGATCGGCGGCACCCTGGGGGGCCCGAACGACGCGCTGGCCCTGCTGGGCGGCACCTCGTCGTGGAACCAGGGGGTGCTGCTCACCTCGCTCGGGTACGTCCAGCAGGACTTCCTGGACGTGCCGCTCGGCACGCTCCAGAGCTTCTCCAACAACGCGGTCGGGCGCTACCTGATCATCGGGACCCGTCACGAGGTCGACTGCGGGCTGCGGTGCAACGACGGGGGAGAGGACAAGGTCAAGATCCTCCAGATCACGGCGGACGCCTCGGTCCCCGCCCCGGCGACCCTGGTCCTGCTGGTCGCCGGAGCGACGGTGGCGGCGCTCCGGCGCCGCCGGTAGGTCGGGCCCGGCGCCCGCCGGGCCCTCACCGGAGGTCGCGGAAGAAGGCGCGGACGTCGGCGGCCAGCGCCTCGGGTTCCTCCAACGCGGCGAAGTGGCCGCCGGCGGGCATGACCGTCCACCGCCGGATCGCGTACACGCGCTCGGCCCAGGCGCGCGGCGGATGCAGGATCTCGCGCGGGAAAGACGCATAGGCGGTCGGCACCCGCACCGGACGCTCCTCGGACACCGGCCACGGGCCGTGGTGGCGGGCGTAGTAGGGCCAGAACGAGGCGTTGATGCAGCCGGTGACCCAGTAGAGCATCACGTTGGTCAGCAGCACGTCCTTCGAGAACCG
>DATLZL010000329.1:0-3818 GCA_035574035.1 Binatia bacterium
CGTTGGCCGGCAGTTATGGGTGAGCGGTAACGGGCCGGCCGTGCTCGAGGACCGGCCGCCACGTCCGCCCGCCGTCGGAGGAGCGGTGCACGTCGCCGGCCGCCGTGGCCACCGCCAGCCGGTCCCCCGGACCGACCGCCAGCGCCACGACCGGCGTCCGGAGGCCGGCGACGAGGCGCAGCCGCTCCCACGTCGTCCCGCCGTCGCGGCTGCGCACGAGGCCGGCGCCCGGGCCGTGGAGATAGGCGTACACGGTCCGACCGGCGGCAGGGTGGTGGGCGACCGTCGTGACCGGGATCCCCGGCGGCAGGCCCCGCGCCGGGCGCCAGGAGCGGCCGCCGTCCTCGCTCGTCATCAGACCGCTGGTCGTCCCGGCGAGAAGCCGGGCGCCGTCGGGGCTCGCCGACAGGGCGAGCACATCGGCCAGTCCGGCGGCGGGCAGGCGCGCGACCGCGTTCGTCTTGAGCGCGACTCGATAGAGCCCGGGCTGCCCGGCGACGTTCCAGCCGTAGATCTCGCCACCGTTCCGGGGGCTGTAGGCGAGGGCGTGGAAGTCCGCCTGGCCCCTGAGGGCGAGCGACCGCCAGGTCCTTCCGCCGTCCTCGCTCAGCAGGAGCCCCAGGTTGCCGACCGGGTCCCGCCGGTACATCCGGACGTCCGGATGGCCGCTGGCGAAGAACACGGCCGGACGCTCGGGGTGCGGGGTGAAGCCCATGAGATCCGGACGGTGCTCGCCGATCCACTCGGGGGCGGCGCCGGGCACCAGGCTGACGAGCCCGGTGTGCGTGGCGACCAGGAGCGCGTCGGGGTTGCGCCGATCGAAGGCGAGACCGTGGACGTGGTGGACGCCCGGTTCGCCGGCCGGAGGCTGGGCGGTCGCGGCCCAGGCGAAGAAGATCACGGCCGTGACGGCCGACGTCGCGACGACCGGAGAGCGCCGCATACGCCCGAACCTACCACCGGAAGGACGTGCCCGCATTCCTTGACACGCGGCTGACGGAGCCAGTAGCCTTCCGCCCGTGCGATACCACACCCGGGCGCCGGTGGCGCGCTGGACTCTGCTGCTCGTGGCCCTCGTGGCCCTGGCGGGTCACCTCTGCGCTGTTCCCGCCGCCGGGCACGCTCACCCGGAGGAGGGCGCGGCGGCCGGCCAGGAGTTCCACGCCGGTTCGTGCCAGGCCATTCGGGCGGATCGGGCGCTGCCGGTCGTCGCCGGCCCCCTGGCGAGCGTGTCGCTCCCCGAGAGTCCTGAGCCCGGCATCACCTTCCCCAGCGGCCCGCGCCCGGTTCCGACCCGGCACGCCGGTCCGCCCCGCTTCCTGCTGCACGCCGCGCTCCTGATCTAGACCTCCCCGCCGCCGTCCCGTCGCGACTCGACGGCCAAACCGCCGCCGCCGCCATCCGTCTCGACCGCGAGGAGCGTCTATGTCCGGACACCCGAGGATCGCGGCGGCGCTCGCCCGGCGCCCATCATACTCCGTGGGCCACCGTACCGCCGGTCGCGGAGTTGACCGCCTGCACGCCCGGAGGGCGCTCGAACAACCCGGCGCCCTTCGTGGTCCTGGCGCCGGTCGCGCGACCGGCTTCGGGGCCGCGAGCCCCTCCTGTCGGCTGACGAGGTCGGTGGACGTCGCCCGTGATCGAGCCGACGAGGAGGGAAAGCTATGTGGAAAAAGCTCGTGTTCATCGTCGCATTGCTCGCCGTCGTGACGATGGCATCGGATGCTGTCGCTCTGAAAGATGAGCCGCCTCAGGCGCCTCGCGGCGCTGCTGAACAGGCGCCGCGCTGAAGGCTGAGTCGACGGCGCCGGGCTCGGGCGGTACGACCGGGCCCGGCGCCCGTCGCCTCGAAATCGGGAGGAACAGATCATGGAACGCAGGACATGGCTTACCACCGCGGTGGCCGCGACGGCCGCCGCCCTTGTCCCGGGGCCCGTCGTCGCCCAGTGGGTGACCCGCGACCACCGGTGGCCGCCGCGCGGCCCCTGGAACTGGACGCTGCCGCGGGAGCTACCGCAGCTCTACCCCGAGTTCAACGGGATCGACTTCGGTCACGCCCACCTGGCCGAGACCCTGCTCACGACGCAGGATCCGGAGCGCGTCGAGCGGGCCCGACGCGAGATCCTCGAGTTCATCTTCAGCTCGCCGGCGGTCCCGCCCGACGAGGAACAGGTGGCCCCGACGTTCGTCCGCATGGCCTGGGAAGTGCAGCGGGTGTTCAACTGGGCGCACACGTTCCACCGGAGCCTCTACGACCTGTTCGCCAGCAGGGTCGCCGACAAGGAGCAGGTGTATCGCCGGCTCCTGGCCGACTACCTCGCCAAGCCGGAGGCCATCACCGCGCACCGCCTCGACCACCACGGCCGGCTCTGGAGCTTCCCGGAGTCCAAGGCCTTCCGCGACCGGTTCCGCACGTTCAACACCCAGATCTGGGCCTACCACTGGCTGCAGGCCGCGGTGTACGACGTGCAGTTGCTCGGGGACGCGGCCCGTCAGCGCGCGCTCATGCCGGCGGTGATCGCGCACTATCACGGCTACCTCCGCCGGCCGCCGGTGGAGTGGGAGTTCATGCCGATGCTGCCGGAGGGCGCGCCGCACTTCTCGGAGCGCTTCCCGGAGGCGGCGGCGATCTTCGACAACCTCCACATGCTGCACGACAACGTTGACGACGTCCTGTGCCGGCCCGACCTCTTTCCCACCCCGGCGGCCAGGCGCGAGCGCATGCTGGCCCTCCTGCCGATCTACCTGCATCGCAGCGGGGACCGTTACGCCGAGTACCGGATGCCCGCCCACGGCGCCCACGGGCCGATGGCCGGGGGCCCGCGGCCGCCGTCGGCCCATGACGTCCTGACCGGCCGTGTTACGCCGGGCGAACCGGGGAAGCCCGGGTCCCCCGGCGAGCCCCGGATGCCGGCCCCCGGGCGTGAGCCGGGGAAGTCGGCCCCCGATCCGGATCACGGAAAGCACTGAGACGGAGACGGCTCATGAGGCGCCTCGTGTCCGCGGCCGTCCTGGTCGTCCTGCCCCTCGCCGGTGCACCCGGCGTCGTGTTCGCCATCGACCACAAGCACCTCGATCAGGGCCGTCCGCTCCGGGTCGAGGACGCCTACTCGATCGCGCACGGAGAGCTGGCCGTGGAGCTGGGCGCGGCCGGGATCTTCTCGCGGCGGGGGCCCAACCGCGCCGCCGTCCCCGTCGAGGTCCTCTACGGCGCGCTCCCGAACCTGCAAATCTCGCTCGGCACCTCGCTCTCGACCGAGCCGCGCGCGATCGAGGCGCCGACCAAGTCCGGCGACCTCCACCTGTCGGCGCTCTACAACCTCAACCAGGAGACGCTCACGCTGCCGGCCCTCGGGGTCAAGGTCGCCCTCAACCTGCCGACCGGGGTGGGCTCGGCCGGTGTGGACGTGGAGTTCAGGGGGATCGCGACAAAGTCGTTCGGGGACGTCAGCCTCCACGGGAACGCCGGCTACGCGTTCCTCACCGGCACCGGGCCTGGCGAGCGGGACGGGCGCTGGGAGTTCGTGCTCGGCGCCAGCTACCCGATCGGGGCGCCGAGGCATACGCGGACGACGCTCGTGGCCGACGTCTTCGCCGAGCAGGCCAGCCGCCGGGGACGGGACGACGTCGTCGGCGTGGAGGCCGGCGTGCGCCACCAGCTCACGCCCCGCGTCGTGCTCGATGCGGGCGTGGGAACCGAACTCGTCGGTGCCGCGGACCGGAGCCCGCTGTTCGTCACCGTGGGCATCTCGTTCGGTTTCTGACGGGCGGGTCCCGGAGGTGGGAGCCTCGGACCGGAGGTGGCGGTCGCGGACGCG
>DATLZL010000330.1:0-12909 GCA_035574035.1 Binatia bacterium
GCGGTGGCGGTATCCAGGCGCAGGCGTTCGGTCACGGGATTGCGCCGCGCGTCGCGCAGCGTGGCCTCCTCGGCGGCCAGGTCGCTCTTGAGCCGTGCCACCAGCGGGTTGGCCGTGTTCTCGCGGCTGGTCACCGACTGAGCGGGCAGGGCGGCGATCTCGCGAGTCAGGGTGTCCACCTGCGCGCGGGTGGCTTCCAGGTCGACCTCGGCGCGCTTCAGGGCGCCCTCGAACTCCGCCACCCCGGCCAGCTGGCTGGCGATCTGATCGTCCACCGCCACGATATGGTGACTCGCCTTCCACTGCTCGAGCCGGTCCTCGGCTTCCGTGAGAACCGTCGCCGCTCGTTCGGTCTCCCGCTCCAGGAAGGACACGAGGCTCGTGGAACCGCTGTAGCCGATGGCGTGCTGCTCGACGTAGCTGTCGACGACGAGCCGGAGGACCCGCTCTGCTTCCTCGGGTTCGTCGGCCGACGCCGTGGCCTGGAGAATGCTCGTGTTCGGGATCGGAGCGACGACGAGCTGCGAGCGCAGCGCCGAGACCTCGGCGTCCAGATCGGCGTCGACGTCCGGCTCTCTCCGTTCCGCCCGCAGGGCGCGGGCGACGGGCAGGAGGACGACCCGGCTCGTAAAGAGCTCGGCTTCGGTGTGCAGGAGGTCCGGGGTGTGGCCGGTCCGGACGGGGGAGGTGAGGAGGCCCGCGATCGGAAGCGCGTCGCGTCCGGGCTTGATCAGGATCTTCGCGGTGGCCGACGGCGCTACCGGCGTCATGAGCATCGCGACGGCGGCGGCGGCGGCGAAGACGAGGGCACAGATCAGGATGAGGCCTTTGCGCTTGAAGACCGTAAGCAAGACATGATAGTTCGCCTCCACCGGCTGCAGCTCGGGGAGATCGGCGCCGGCGGACGGGGGACGCAGACGACGACGGACCTCAGCGGTCATGGCTCACTCCTGGCCGGACGCGCGCGCCGGTGGACTCCCCGGCGGCGGCGAATTCGCCGGCCCTCGAGGCGCCCGGGACCATCAGAACCCCGCCGGCATGGTCGGCATGTTCATGCGGAAGAAGGGGATGAGTTCGGTGATGTGCTGGCGCACCCAGATGTTGGCGTTCGCGATTCGGGTGCGCGGGACGAAGAGGACGTCGTGCGGGAACAGCGCCAGAGATTCGGCATCCCCGGCGTGGACGACCCGCTTGAGGTCGAGCCGACGGGCGACGAGGGCGTCCCGCCGGGCTCCGTTCGGCGGTCCGGCCCGGACCAGAATGACGCTGTCGAGGCGCGCCGAGGGCAGGAAGCCGCCGGCGGCCACGATCGCCTGCAGCGGGGTGAGGCCCTTCCGGTAGACGAGCATGCCCGGCCGTCCGACCTCGCCGCCGACGTACACCGGCCGCTCACCGTACTTGGAAATGCTGACGGTGATGTCCGGATCGCGGAGGCGGTTCGCGGTCCGGGCCTTGAGTTCCTCGGCCAGCTCGGTCGCGGTCAGGCCGGCCGCCGGCAGGGCTCCAACCCCGCTGGCGCTGATGGTGCCGTCCGGCCTCACGACCGTTTCCTGATCCATCTCGGGATGGAAGGGGTACTTGATGAGAAGGGTGTCGCCGGGCTCGATCCGGTATCCGCGAGTCTCCAGCGCCGCCGCCTCGTCATGCAGCCGTGCCAGCTCGGCCGCGCTGAACGGCGCGACGGTGACCGACGGCCCGCAGCCTGCGAGAGCCAGGGCCCCTGCCAGGAGCATCCAGACGGGCCGGGGTCGTCGCCGGGCCTCTTCGCGGCCGCCGCCTCTCACAGCCGCACCACCTTGTCCAGTCGGTCGACCAGGGCGGCGGTCGCGTTGCGGGTGTCGACCACCAGAGGGGCGGCCTCCACCACGCGCTTGTAGTCGACGGCGGTGTGGTCGGTGAGGATCAGGACGCAATCGACGTCCTCCATCAGGGACGTCTCCAGGGGGACCGAAGTGAGCGTCCGGTCGTCCACACGGACGGTGGCCACGTGGGGGTCGTGATAGAGGACGGTGGCCCCTCGGCGCCGCAGCTCGTGGATGATCTCGAGCGCGGGGGACTCCCTCGCGTCGTTGACGTCCCGCTTGTAGCTCACCCCCAGCACGAGGATCCGGGCGCCGTTCACCGTCCGGCCCCGATCGTTCAGCGCCTCGATGAGAAGCGAGACGACGAACCGCGGCATCGCGCTGTTGACTTGGTGGGCGAGGTCGATGAACCGCGGCTCGAACCCGTTGATACGGGCCTTCCAGGAGAGGTAGAGCGGGTCGATGGGGATGCAGTGTCCGCCCAGCCCGGGGCCGGGATAGAAGGGCATGAACCCGAAGGGCTTGGTGGCGGCGGCGTCGATGATCTCCCACACGTCGACCCGGAGGGCTCGACACATGAGGGCGATCTCGTTGACGAGCCCGATGTTCACCGCCCGGAAGGTGTTCTCCAGGAGCTTGACCATCTCGGCCGCCGCCGGCGAGGACACGGTCACCACCTCGCTTGCGATGCGGGCGAATAGCCCCGAGGCGACGGCGGCGCACTCCGGGGTGACCCCGCCGATGATCCGGGGGATCGTGGAGACCGGGTGTTCCTTGTCGCCGGGATTGATGCGCTCCGGCGAGAAGCAGAGATGGAAGTCCTCCCCCACGCGGAGCCCGGTGCGCTCGAAGGCCGGCAGCAGCACCTCGGTCGTGGTGCCGGGATAGGTCGTGCTCTCGAGGACGATGAGCTGGCCGGGGCGCAGGTGGGCCTGGATCGCGTCGGCGGCGGCGAGAATGTAGGAGATGTCCGGAGTTCGCGTCTTGCTGAGGGGAGTGGGAACGCAGATGAGGATGACGTCCATGGTGCGCAGGGCGCCGAAATCGGCCGTGGCCTTCAGGTTCCACGACTGGACCGCGAGCGCCAGCTCCTCATCGGGGACATCGATGACGTAGGAGCGGTGGGACTGCACGGCACCCACCCGACCCTGGTCGACGTCGAACCCGGTTACCCGGAAACCGGCCCGGGCCAGGGCCACGGCCTCGGTGAGGCCGACGTATCCCAGTCCCACCACGCCGACCTGGGCCGAGATGGTAGAGATCCGCTCGATCAGCCGCATGGCTCGCTCCCTGCTCCTCGGGCTCCGGGGCGGGCTGGAGAGGGTCCGCAGCCGGGGTCCGAGGTCAGACCGGTACCACCTGGGTGCAATCGACTTCGACGGCGATGCTGCGCTTCACCAGGTCGACGGAGAGGACGAGCATCCCCTTGCTCTCGTTGACGCGGACCAGCACGCCCTGCACGTCGACGAGCGGACCGCCGGTGATGCGGACCCGCTGGCCGTCGCGCAGATAGGGGTAGAGACGAGCCGCCATCCGCGACCGGTCCAAGCGCTCGATGGCTTCGACCTCGTGGTCCGGGACTACCGCCAGGGCGTCCCAGCGCTCGCCGAGGATGTCCACGAGCCCCCGGGCCTTCCGGACCGCCAGGTAGCTCGGTTTGTCCATGGCGTGGCAGAGAAAGAGGTATCCGGGAAACATCGGGATGACCGCGCGCTTGCGGCCGCCGCGACCACGGACCCAGGCCCGTATCCGGGGCAGGAGCACGTGGAAGCCTTGCGCCTGCAGCTGGTCGTGGACGAGCTCTTCACAGTGGCTCCGGGTCCACAGCACGTGCCAGGCGCTCCGTGGCGTCGTCTGATCAGGCATGGCGAGCTCTATCGCGATCGGCGGCGATCGAGGCGATGGGTTTGCCGGGCGATGTTGGGCGGGCTTCGCCCCTTTCATCCCCCGGCGTGGGGCGATGCGGCCGTGGGCGTGGCTTTGCCCGCCGTCGTCGCTCGTCGGAGTCGACCACGGCGCGGGGGCCGTTGCGCTCGGGCGCCAGCCGTTCGTGGCGTGGCGTCGACGACGGGGACGGCGACGAGCGAGTTCCGTGCCAGGGCGCTGCTTCGCGCAAGCGCCACTCCGGTCGCGTCAATTCCGCGCCGCCGCCGGTCGGCCGGGGTCGGCGCCCGGCCGGCCGAGCCGAAGATTTTGCCGGGGTGGGGCGGCGCCGCGCGGAGTGCCGACCGGGCGGTCACTTGGCGGCGCGAGGACGCGGCAAGCTTTGCCGCCCGAGTGGCACGCCGTGCGGGGGAAATCGGTTGCAGAATGGGCGCGTGCTATCATGCCGCGGACGCGTGCTTGAGAGTCGCCGATCCGCGACCTGTGCGGCGGCTGCCACGACGCGGGGCGCGGTCGGCTCGGAGGGCTGCGCGGCGTGAGCCGGCACCGGAGGTGGCGTCGATGACGGACGTGGTCCTCCTGGCCGCCGGCCTCGCCGTCGGCGCCGGGGTGGCCTGGCTCCTCGCCCGGTCGCTGGGGCGCGGGGCCCGGGACACCCAGATCCAGGCGCTGCACGCGCGGGCAGCCGCCGCCGAGGCGCTGGCCGACGAGCTGCGCAAGCAGCTCTCCCAGCGCGAGCTTGACCTGGCCGACGCCCGCTCGGCGCTGCAGGCCGAGCACGCCCGCCGCGTCGAGGCGGAAGCGCGGGCGGCGGCGGCGCGCGACAACCTCGAGGAGCAGAAGCGCCTGCTGGCCCAGGCGCGCGAGGCCTTCCGGGACGCCTTCGCCGAGCTCAGCGCGAGCGCGCTGGACCGCGCCAAGGCCGACTTCCTGCAGCTCGCCGGGCAGACGGTGGACGCGCAGCTCGCCGCCCGCCAGACGACGATCGACGGCCTCGTGAGCGCGCTGCGCGACGATCTCCGGCGCTACGAGCAGCACCTGTCGGAGGTCGAGAGCAAGCGGGAGCAGGCCTACGCCGGGCTCGCCCAGCACCTCCAGCAGCTGGCCCACAGCAGCGTGGAGCTGCAGCGGGAAGCCGGCAACCTCGTCGTCGCCCTCCGGGGCACGCCGGTCAAGGGCCGCTGGGGGGAAATCACGCTGCGGCGGGTGGTGGAGCTGGCCGGCATGGCCGAGCACTGCGACTACGTCGAACAGGTCTCGGTGGAGGGCCAGGCGGGCCGGCTGCGCCCGGACATGATCGTGCGCCTGCCGAACGGCCGGGAAGTGGTGGTGGACGCCAAGGCCCCGGTCGACGCCTACCTGGAGGCCATGACGGCGCCTACCGAGAAGGAGCGGCGCGAGGCGCTCCGGCGGCACGCCCAGCAGGTCCGGCAGCACATGAACGCCCTGGCGTCCAAGGCCTACCAGGACGAGTTCGCCCCGTCGGCGGACTTCGTGGTGATGTTCGTCTCCGCCGAGTCCTTCGCCGCCGCCGCCGCCCACGCCGACAGCGCGCTGATCGAGGACGGCCTCGCCCGCCGGGTGGTGGTGGCCACGCCGACGACCCTCTACGCGCTCCTGCGGGCCACGTATTACGGCTGGCAGCAGCAGCGGCTGGCCGAGAACGCCGAGCGCATCCGCCGCCTGGGCCAGGAGCTCTACGAGCGCGTGCGGGTCATGATCGGGCACCTGGAGGACGTGGGCGCGCGGCTCGGCCAGGCCACCGCCGCCTACAACCGCTTCGTCGGCTCGCTGGAGTCGCGGGTGCTGCCGACGGCGCGGCGCTTCCGCGACCTCGGCGCGGCCGGCGGCGCCGACCTCGCCATCCTGGCCCCGGTCGACGAGCAGCCGCGGTCCGTCGACGCGCCCGAGGCCCCGCGCCAGCTCGACGCCCCGGAGCTCGGCCCGTGATCCTCACCGCCGTCGACTGGGCGGTGGTCGGACTCTACTTCCTCGTTTCGGTCGCCATCGCTCTGGTCTTCTCCCGGCGGGCCGGCCGCTCGGCCGAGGAGTACTTCCTGTCCGGGCGCACCGTGCCGTGGTGGCTGGCCGGGACGTCCATGGTCGCCACCACCTTCGCCGCCGACACCCCGCTGGCCGTGACCGGGCTGACGGTCAAGTACGGGATCGCCGGCAACTGGCTCTGGTGGTCCATGGTCATGAGCGGCGTGCTCACCGCGGTCCTCTACGCACCGCTCTGGCGCCGGGCCGGCGTCATGACCGACGCCGAGTTCACCGAGCTCCGCTACTCGGGCCGGCCGGCGGCGTTCCTGCGCGGCTTCCGCGCCTGCTACCTGGCGCTGGCGATCAACGCCATCATCGTCGGGTGGGTCACGGCGGCGATGGTCAAGATCCTGGGCCTGACGCTCGGCGTCGGTCGCGGCTGGGCCATCGCCGGGCTCTTCGTGCTCACCGGCCTCTACTCGGCCCTCTCGGGGCTGTGGGGCGTGCTGGTCACCGACTTCTTCCAGTTCGCGTTGGCGATGGCGGGCTGCATCGTGCTGGCCGTGTTCGCCCTGAACGCGGTCGGCGGGGTCGGCGGCCTGCTGGGCGCCCTGGCCGCCCGCTACCCGGACGGGGCGCCGCTCCGGATGGTGCCCGACCTCGACTCGGCCTGGATGCCGGCCCTGACCTTCTTCGTGTACCTGGCCGTGAACTGGTGGGCGTCGTGGTACCCGGGCGCCGAGCCCGGGGGCGGCGGGTACGTGGCCCAGCGCATCCTGTCCACGCGCGACGAGCGGCACGCGCTGCTGGCCGCGGTG
This sequence comes from Binatia bacterium, assembly GCA_035574035.1. Taxonomy (GTDB): domain Bacteria; phylum Methylomirabilota; class Methylomirabilia; order Rokubacteriales; family CSP1-6; genus DATLZL01. The sequence continues at coordinate 6,488 of DATLZL010000330.1, forward strand.
TGGTTCAACATCGCCCACTACGCGCTGCGGCCGTGGCCCTGGATCCTCGTGGCCCTGGTCTCGATGGTGCTCTACCCGGGGCTGGCCGATCCCGAGGCCGGCTACGTCCAGGTGATGGTCGACCACCTGCCGCCGTTCTGGCGCGGCTGGCTGCTGGCGGCGTTCTTCGCCGCCTACATGTCCACGATCTCGACCCAGCTCAACTGGGGCGCCTCTTACCTGGTCAACGACGTCTACCGGCGCTTCTGGGCGCCGGACCGTTCCCCGGCCCACTACGCGAACGTCGGCCGGGCGGCGACGGTGGCCATGATGCTCGTGGCCGGCGTGGTCAGCACCTTCATCGCGTCGGTGGAAGGCGCGTGGAAGTTCCTCCTCGCTTTGGGCGCCGGCACCGGGCTGGTGTACCTGCTGCGGTGGTACTGGTGGCGCATCAACGCCTGGAGCGAGGTGAGCGCGATGGCGGCGGCCTTCGTCGTCTCGCTCGGGCTACAGTTCGGCGCCGGACTCTCGGCCGACGACCCTCGGGGCTTCGCCTGGCTGCTCCTGCTCACGACGGCCGTCACCACCGCCGTCTGGGTCGGCGTGACCTATCTGACGGCGCCCGAGCCGCTCGACCGGCTGCGCGCCTTCTACGCGCAGGTGAGGCCGGGCGGCCCGGGCTGGGCAGCCGTCGAGCCGGCCGCCGCGGCCGACGGTCGGCTGGCCCGGGGACTGCTGCAGTGGGCGGCCGGGTGCGTCGTCGTCTACCTCGGCCTGTTCGGCATCGGCGCCCTCGTGCTCGGGCGCCCGCTCCACGGCCTCGCAAGCCTCGTCGTCGGCGGCCTGCTGCTGGCCTGGCTCCTGCGGGCCGCCGGGCGGCAGCCGGCGGCCCGGGTGGTATCATGGAGCCCATCCAGCGAAGGGCGAGGAGGCCGATGACCCACATTCCCATCCAGGTGTACGGCATCAATCTCCTGGTGCGGCTGCTGCCCGAGGCTCCGGCCGACGTGCGCGTGCACTGCCCGAAGGGCTCTCCGATCCGCTACGGGGAGGTGGTGGCCCGCGGGGACGGTTTCGACGAGGGCGCCAACGCCTTCCGCGAGATGCCCGCACTCAAGACCGTGGTGGCGTTCGAGGAGAGCGCCGAGGAGGTCGAGGGTCACTACTTCTACGTCGCCGGCGAGGAGTACCGCGTCATCCGCCTGGACGCGGTGATCCTCTCGTTCCCGCACGAGTAACGCCCGGCGCGTGACCCCGAGCCGCACCCTGCGCGAGGCCCTCGCGCACCTGGACGAGGCCGAGCTCGTCGCTCTCACCCGGGATCTGGTCCGCATCCCGAGCGTGGTCCGGCCCGGCGATCCCGGTGCGACCGAGGCGCCGGTGGCGGAGTTCGTCGCCCGCTGGCTCGACAAGCAAGGCCTCGCCGTGGAGGTGCAGGCGGTCGCTCCGGGCCGGCCCAACGTGCTCGCCTGGCTCGGCGAAGGGGAGCGCACGCTCCTGCTCGAAGGTCACACCGACGTCGTCACCGAGGGAGACCCCGCCGCCTGGCGCTACCCGCCCTTCGCGGCGACGCTGGCCGAGGGCCGGATCTGGGGACGCGGTTCCGCCGACATGAAGGGCGGGCTGGCCGCTGCCATGACGGCCGCGGCGGCGCTCAAGCGCAGCGGCGCCCGGCTCGGCGGCCGGCTGGTGGTCGGCGCACTCGTGGACGAGGAGGGTGACATGCTGGGGGCCCGGCACCTGGCCGCCAGCCCGATCGGGCGCTCGCTGACGGCGGCGGTCATCTGCGAGCCGGAGCAGAACGAGGTCTGCCTGGAGCAGCGCGGCGTGGTGTGGGCGCGCGTCAGCGTGCGCGGGCGGATGGCCCACGGTGCCATGCCCGAGGCCGGCGTCAACCCGATCCAGGCCCTGGGCGCCGTGCTGGCCGGTGCCGGGCGCCTCGAGCGCCGGCTGAGGCGGCTCTGCCGCCCCACGCGCCACCTCCGGCCGCCCACGGTCACGCCGACGGTCATTCAGTCGCCGGTGCACGGCGTGCCCCAGGCCAACGTGATCCCCGCCGCCGCCGAGGCCACGCTCGACATCCGTCTCACGCCGGGGCCCGACGAGGCGGCCGTAGCGGCGGAGATCGACCGCCTGTGCCGGGAGGCGGCCGAGGCCGTGCCGGGCGTCGCGGTCGAGTGGCGGGCCCTCAACGGGTTCAGGATGCCGACCCGGGTCGACCGTCGAGAACCCCTGGTCCGCGCCGTCGTCCGGGCCGTGCGCCAGGTCACCGGCCGGCCGGCGCGCTTCGGCGGCGTCCCGGGCTCCACCGACGGGACCGTCCTCCGCGCCCTGCTGGGCATCCCGATCGTCACCCTGGGGCCCGGCAACCGCCTGATCCCCCACCAGGTGGACGAGCACGTAGATGTTGCAGAACTTATCGAAGCGGCGAAGATTTATATTGCGACAGCGGTGAACTTCCTCGAAGGATGACCGACGAGACGCTCGAGAGCCCGCGACTGCGGGCGGTCGAGGCCTTTCCGGTCCAGCAGAACGGCCAGCGGCTGATCGCGCTGCGGGACCCGGCCGGCTACGCCGCCGGGATCGTGCTCCTGCCGCCGGCGGCGGTGGAGGTGGTCCGTCACTTCGACGGGCGCCACAGCCTGGTGGACATCCAGGCCGAGATCATGCGCCGTCTCGGCGAGCTGGTGCCGCGAGCGGACATCGAGCAGCTGGCAGCCGCGCTCGACGAGCACGGCTTCCTCGAGAGCCCGCGGTTCGCGGCGCGCCGGCGGCAGGTGGACGAGTCGTTCCTGGCCGCTCCCACGCGGCCGGCGGCCCACGCGGGCGGCGCCTATGCCGCCGAGCCCGACGTCCTGCGCCGCACCATGGACGCCTTCTTCGCCGGGCCCGACGGACCCGGACCCGTGCGCTGGGATGCCGGGGAGGCGGACGCCCAGCCGGTGGCCGGCATCATCGCCCCGCACATCGACTTCCACCGCGGCGGGCCGGCCTACGCATGGGCCTACCGCGACCTCGCGGAGCGCTGTCCGGCGGAAATCTTCGTGATCCTGGGAACCTGCCACGCCGGGATGCCGGATCCGTTCGCGCTGAGCCGCAAGGACTGGGACACGCCGCTCGGCACCGTCAGGGTGGACCGCGACTTCGTGGAAGCGCTTGCCCGGCGCGCCGGCCAGGACTGCTTCGCGTCGGAGTGGGCGCACCGTCAGGAGCACTCGATCGAGTTCCAGGCGGTGTTCCTGCAGTACCTGTTCGGCGGCCGCCGCGAGGTGGCGATCGTCCCGGTCCTGGCCAGCTTCGCCCATAAGGCGATCCTGGCCGGCACGACCCCGGAGGCCGACCCGCGCGTGACGCGGTTCCTGGACGCGCTGGCCGAGACGGCGGCGGCCAGCCGCCGCCGGGTGGCGCTCGTGGCCGGGGCCGACCTGGCCCACGTCGGGCCGCGCTTCGGGGACCCGGAGCCCGTGTCGGAGGCCGGCCGGGCCGCGATCGAGCATGAGGACCGGGCGATGCTGGAGCCGGTGGCTGCCGGCGATGCGGCCGCGTTCTTCGCCTCCGTCGCCGCCGACGGCGACCGGCGGCGGATCTGCGGCCTCTCGCCGATCTACGCGCTGCTGCGGCTGCTCGGCGGCCGCCGGGGCGCGGTGCGGCGGTACGGTCTCTGGCCGGATCCGGACGGGGTCGTGTCCTACGCCAGCGTCGTCTTCGACGGCGATGCCTGACCCCGAGCCCCGGCCGCCGGCGGACGAGGCCGCGGCGGGGGAGGGCTGGCGGCTGCCGCGCCTGCGCATCGACCGCGACGGTGAGTGGTACGACGACGACGTGCTGATCACGCACCCCGGCCTGCTGGCCAACCTGCGCGGCAACCTGCGGCGCGACGCGCAGGGCTACTTCATCCAGACCCGCGTCCGCATCCCGGTGCAGGTGGAGGACACGCCGTGGGTCGCCGTCCGGGCCGAGCCGCGCGGGGAGCGGATCGGGCTGGTCCTCAACGACGGCAGCGAGGAGGAGATCGATCCCGCCGCGGTGAGGATCGGGCCCGGCGACGTCCCGTACTGCCGGGTCAAGGGCGGGGCCTTCGAGGCTCGGCTGAGCCGCGCCGCCGCCTTTCAGCTGCTGGCCCTGGCCGACTACGACGAGCGGACGGGGCGAGGGACCCTGCGGCTCGGCGGCCGGCAGTTCCCCCTGGAGCGGGCCTGAGCGGCCGGCTGCTGGTCGCCGGGCTGCTCGCGGCCGGCCTGCTCCTGGCCGCCGTCGCCTGGTGGCTGCGGCCGTGATAGTGTGACGGCCACCGGAGGACCGCCATGCGCATCGACGAGTGGAAGTGCGTCGCCTGCGGCAACTGCATCCCCATCTGTCCGGTCGGCGCCATCGCGATCGACCCCACCATCGGGCGGGCACGAGTGAACCGGGACGAGTGCGTGGAGTGCTACGCGTGCTACCGCGGCATGTCCAAGGAGCACCTCTGGCCCCCGCTCGTGCGGGGGGTCCGGCGCCTGGCGCGCGCCCTGCGCTTCCGCTTCGACCCGGAGCCGGACATCTGTCCGACCGACGCCCTTACCCCGGAGCCGCTCACCTGGCCCCGGGTCGTCCGCCGGGCGTTCTCGGACCCGCAGGTCCCCCACGAGTCGACCGGCATCCACGGCCGGGGCACGGCCGAGGTCAAGACCAACGACGTGACCGGACGGGTCAAGGAGGGCGAGGCCGGCTTCGTCATCGAGTTCGGGCGGCCCGGGGTCGGCGCCCGCTTCCGCGACATCCAGGAGATGACGCGGGCCCTGGCCGCGCTCGGCGTGGAATTCGAGCGCCAGAACCCGGTCACGTCGCTGATGACCGATCCCGCGCGCGGGCTGCTCCGCGAGGACATCCTGGACGAGAAGGTCCTGTCGGCGATCGTCGAGGTGAAGACCGGGCTCGAGCAGGTGCCTCTGGTGCTGCGCGCCGTTCGACAGGTCTCGCGGCGGCTCGACACGGTGGTGGCGGTCGGCGTCTCGACGCGCTGCGACCCCGGGGGGGAGGAGGGCCTGCGCGCGATCCTGGAGGCCGAGGGCTACCCGACCTACCGCGGCAAGACCAACCTGGGGCTCGGACGGGCCACCACGGCCGCGGGAGGGGGGCGATGACCAACACGCTGCACCGGTTCAGCGAGCACTACGCGGTCGAGCCGCGGCCGGACCCGCGGCCGGTGGAGGACGACTTCATCGTCTTCGCCATGGCCACCCGCGGCGTCAACGACGACCGGGTCGCGGACAAGTTCCGCACGTTCCTGGAGCTGGCTCTCCGGCACAATCCGGTCAACCTGGGGGACGCGAGCAAGGGCGGTCTCTACCGGGCCGACCCGGCCCTGAACCCGCTGGCCCACTGGCGGCGCGACGATCGGCCCGACCCCGAGCGCGTGCTCCGGGAGCTCGACGGCCCCAGCACGATCGCCGCCGTGTTCCGACGGTGGGAGGACATGGAAGCCTTCGTCGAGGATCTCGTGAAGGCCGACCTCGGCCTGTCGGTCAACATCTCGGCCCCGATGGACGCCGCCGCCCGGTGCTGCCGGGCGGCCGGCCTGTCGCGCCACAGCGTGGAGTACTCGCTCGGGTTCCAGGGCCGTCTGGAGCGGCTGCCCGATCGCGCGGTGCTGGAGATCTCCACCATGTGCGGCCACGGGATGATCTCCCACGCCTTCGCCCGCAAGATGGTGGACTGGGTGAAGGAGGGCCGGCGCACCCCCGCGCAGGCCGCCCGCTACCTGGCGCGGTTCTGCTCCTGCGGCGTCTTCAACCCCCACCGGGCCGAAGCGCTGCTCGAGCGGGCCCGGACGGGCGGCGCCTGACCGGCGGTGGCGTGAGCGAGCGGCGGACCGGCGGCCAGTGGGTGGTCGAAGCCCTGCGCGCCGAGGGCGTCCGGCACGTCTTCGGCATCCCCGGCGTGCACAACCTGGCGATCTACGACGCGCTCCTGGGCCAGTCCGAGATCGCGCACGTGCTGGCTCGCCACGAGGCCGGTGCTGCCTTCATGGCCGACGGCTACGCGCGCTCCTCGGGCCGGCCCGGCGTCGTCATCGTCACCACCGGTCCCGGGGCGACCAACACCCTCACGCCGCTCGCCGAGTCCTACGCCGGCTCGATCCCGATCGTGGTCGTCATGTCCGACGTGGCCTCGCACCTCGTCGGCCGCGAGGTGGGAGCGCTGCACGAGGTGCCCAACCAGATCGACTGCTTCCGCCCGGTGTGCCGCCTGGCCGAGGCGCTGGTCGATGCCCGGGACATTCCGGCCGTGATCGCAGCCGCCTTCGAGCTCGAGCGGACCGGGCGGCCGGGGCCCGTCGCGATCTCCATTCCGCACGACCTGCTCGGCGCCCGCGTGGAGGGTACGCTGCGCGGGCCGAGCCCGGCCCGGCGGCCGCCCTGCCACGTGGCGGACATCGCCGAGGCGGCGCGGCGGCTGCGCCG
>DATLZL010000331.1:0-19348 GCA_035574035.1 Binatia bacterium
CCGCCACTGCCGCCGTGGTCGGCGCCATCGTCGGGGAGTTCGTGGCCTCCCAGGCCGGGCTCGGCATGGTGATCGTCAACGCCCAGACGAACCTCAACACGCCGGTCGCCTTCGCCGCCCTGGTCTGGATCTCGGTGGTCGGCCTGGCGCTGTACGGCGCGGTCGGCCTGGCCGCCCGCCGGTGGGCGCCGTGGGCCGAGACCCCGTGAGGCCGCGGTCGGCGTGAGGCAAGGAGACAACCCATGACTGCCACCGTCCGGATCACCGCCGTCCTCCTCGTGCTCGTCCTAGTCGCAGCCGGCGGGCCGGCCCCGGCCCAGGCCCCGCAGAAGGTCGTGTTCGCGCTGAACTGGTTCGCGGTGGGCGACCACGCCGCCTACTGGGTCGCGCTGGACCGGGGCTATTACCGGGCGCGGGGTCTGGAGGTCGAGCTGCAGAACTCCAAGGGCTCGGGCGACTCCCTGGCCAAGGTGGACACCGGCCGCGCCGACATCGGCCTGGCCGATGCCGTCGTCGTCATCCCGCGGATCGCCCAGGGGGCCCGGGTCAAGATCGTGGGCGCTGTCTTCGACCTCACGCCGCTCAACATCTGGACGCGCAAGGACACCGGCATCACCAAGCCCAAGGACCTCGAGGGCCGGACGCTGGCCGCCCCGCCCGGCGACGCCCAGCGCCAGCTGTTCCCGGCCTTCGCCCGGATGACCGGCATCGACGAGAGCAAGGTCCGGTGGCTCACCATCGAGCCGGCGGCCAAGTTCGTGGCCCTCAGCGAGAAGCGCGCCGACGCCGTGCCCGACTACACGACCGGCCAGCCGTTCTGGGAGAAAGCGGTGGGCAAGGACAACCTGGTGCGGATGCCGTGGAGCCAGTACGGCTTCGACACCTACTCGATGTCCATCATGGCCAGCGAGCGGACGATCAACGAGCGACCCCAGGTCCTGCGCGACTTCCTGGCCGCCTCGTACCAGGGCTGGCGGGACGTCATGGAGAACCCCAAGGCCGCCCTGGAGATCTTCAAGAAGCGCGTGCCCGACATCGACGTGAGCCTGATCGAGCCCAACATGCTGCTGGGGCTGGAGCTGATGAAGACCGAGCGGTACGCGCGGCACGGCCTGGGCTGGATGGAGCGCGCCAAGATGTGCCGCACGGTCGAGATCATCAACACCTACATGCCGGACATGCCCCGCAAGGTCGGCTGCGACGAGGTCTTCACCAACGAGTTCCTGACCAAGGTCGAACCGCCGCGTCGGTGATCGTCCTCGAAGCCGTGGGGATGACCTACCGCACCGACTCCGGGGCGGTGGAGGCCCTGCGCGACATCACGCTCCGCGTGGCCCCCGGCGAGTTCCTGGCCCTGGTCGGCCCGTCCGGGTGCGGCAAGTCCACGCTGCTCCGGATCTGTGCCGGCCTCCGGCCGGCGACCGCCGGACGGGTGTGCGTGGCCGGTCGTCCGGTCACCCGGCCTATCGCCGAGGTAGGCATGGTCTTCCAGGCCCCGGTGCTGCTCCGGTGGCGCTCGGTCCTGGACAACGTCCTGCTCCCGGCCGAGCTGGCCGGCCGCGACCGGCGGGCGTACGAGGCTCGCGCCCGCGCCTTGCTGGCGCTGGTGGGCCTCGGCGAGTTCGCCGACCGGCTGCCCCGCGAGCTCTCGGGCGGCATGCAGCAGCGGGCCTCGCTCTGCCGGGCCCTGCTGCTCGACCCGCCGCTGCTGCTGATGGACGAGCCGTTCGGCGCCCTGGACGCGATGACCCGCGACGAGCTCAACCTGGAGCTGCTCCGGGTCTGGGGCGAGGGCAGCGCCGAGCGAAAGACCATCCTGTTCGTCACCCACTCGATCGCGGAAGCCGTGTTCCTGGCCGACCGCGTGGTGGTCATGACGCCGCGCCCCGGTCGGGTGGCGCGCGTCTTCGACGTGGGGCTGCCGCGGCCGCGGACGGCCGCCGTCCGGGCCTCGCCGGAGTTCGGCCGCCTGTCGCTGGCGATCTACGAGACGCTCACCGCCTCCGGCCGCGTGTGCGCCTGACCCGACCCGTCCCCGCGGGGTGTCCGGCCGACCGAGGGGCCGGCGCGAGTCCGCTCGGCGGCGTCAGGCGACCGCGGCGGCGGTCAGGGCCTGGCGGAAGCGGACGGCGAAGAGCGGATCGAACAGGGCCGCGGTGGCCACCAGCACGGCGTCGGCGCCCTCCCGGAGCAGGTAGCGCGCGCGCTCGACCGTGGTGATGCCGCCCACGGCCAGGATGGCGTGCGGCCAGGCGCCGGCCTTGCGCCAGGACAGCAGCTCCAGCACCTGTCGCGAGGACACGGGGAACGTGGCGGCGCCCACGACATCGGCCCACTCGCGCCCGGGGCCCTCGAAGACCGCCTTGCCCTCCTCGTCCACCACCCGCCGCGGAACGGCGTGGACCAGGACGAAGCCGTGGGCCCAGGGCCCGAGCTTGGTCGCCGTCTCGTGGAGCAAGCGCGGAGTCCGGAACAGGCCCAGCTTGGCCACGACCGGGACCGAGACCGTCGTCCGCACCCGGTAGAGGATCTGCGCCGCCAGCGGGATGTGCTCGTAGACCATCTGCCCCGTCTCGCCGTAGGGGTTCGGCACCGCCAGGTGCACCTCGACGACGTCGGCGCCCGCCTCCTGTGCCCAGCCGGCGCAGCGTGCGTAGTCGGCGACGAGGGCGTCCGGACCACTGCCGTCCGGCGTGCCCACCACGCTGACGACGAGGATCTGCCCGCTGCCGAGCCGCTCCTTGGCCCGCTGGACGTCCCGGCGCCAGACCTCCGGCTCCATCGACGGCAGGCCGAGCGAGACGGCGATCGTGGCGCTGCCGTTGGCGGGGCGGCGGGCCACGATGGCGGCCTGCTCGCGATTCTCCACGTGACGGATGTTCGGCAAGGCGTGGGCGGGGTGGGCCCGGGACCGGACGGTCGCGTAGGTCAGGATGTCGTACCCCAGGCGGGCGTAGGCCTCGACCCACCGGGCATTGAGCAGGGGACCGGCGGCGATGCCGAGCGGCGAGTTGAGGCGATATCCGAATAGCTCGTGTCCCGGTCCCGGGGGGATGCGTCGGACCCGTGGCAGTGTCGGGGCGTGCGTGTAGTTCCAGGCGTACGACCGATCGACCCGATAGGCGGAGCTACCGATAGGCGCCACGCTCCTTTGGCGGCTGGATGCCCTGCCTCGAAGGCAAAGTATATCACGCACTTACGGCGCGTGCCGGGATTTGGTCCGACCTTGGGCCGACCACCTTTCGGGGAGGATGGACGGCGCGGGGAGGATGGACGGCGAGCCGCCGTCAGCGGAAGGCCGGCATCACCTCGTGCGCGAGCAGCTCCAGCTCCCGCATGATGTGGCGGTGCGGCATGCCGGGGAAGAACGTCCGGCAGATGAGGTGGGTCATGCCGTACTGCTCGACGAAGCGCCGGATCTGGGCGATGCACTGCTCGGGTCCGCCGATGATGAACCGGTCGGCCATCAGGCGGTCCAAATCGGTGGCGACCGAGGCGTCGATGAAGGGATGGCGCCAGCCGCCGGCGTACTCGCGCCGGTAGGCCACCATGATGTGGCGCTCGGCCAGTTCGCGGGCCTCCGCGTCGGTGTCGGCGATGATCACGTCGCGGGTGAGCGGCCACTCGGTGATGGGCTCGGTCCGGCCGGCCGCTCGCCGGTTCTCGAGGAACTGCCGCTTGCCGACCAGCAGCCGGGCCAGGTCCGCCGTGGGCCCGGGGATCCAGTTGTCGGCGAGCGTGGCCGCCCGCTTGAGGGTGAGCTCGCCCCAGCCGCCGATCCAGACCGGCGGGTGAGGCTTGGTCACCGGCCGAGGCTCGATGCGGCCCTCGACGGTGTAGTAGCGGCCCTGGAAGGACAGGCGGTTCTCCGTCCAGAGGCCGGTCATGATGTGGAACTGCTCCTCGAAGCGCGCCCCGCGCTTGGCCAGCTCCACGCCGTAGAGGGCGAACTCGTCGGGCTTGTAGCCGATGGCGATGCCCAGCGTGAAGCGCCCGCCCGAGATGACGTCGAGCATCGCCACGTCTTCCGCCAGCCGCACCGGGTGGTAGAAGGCGGCGACGAGGATGTCGGTGCCCAGTCGGAGGCGTGAGGTCCGGGTGGCGAACCCGGCCAGGACGGTCAGCGGGGAGGGCCAGTAGTGGTCGGTGACGGCGTGGTGCTCCTCCATCCAGACCGAGTCGAAGCCGAGTTCCTCGGCCCGAACGACTTCCTCCAGCGCCTCCCGGTAGAAGTGGCCCCCCTCGATGGGGATGAATCCGAACCTGAGTCCCGCCATGGCGCTCCTCGCCCGTGCAGTGACAGCGCGGCTAAGCCTAGCACGCGCCCGGGGTCGTCGACGTCGTGCGTGGCGCCGGGCGGGTGTCCGACGCGGCCGGACCGGCCCGGCGGTGGCCCCGAGCTAGTCGAGCCGCCGCTCGCGGGTCGGGTCCTGACAGACCAGCACGCCGCCCAGGGCCAGTGCGGCGCCGAGCATCTGCAGCGGGCTGAGGCGCTCGCCGAGCACCAGCCAGGCCGCCAGCACGCCGAAGACGGGCACCAGGTTGCTGAACGCCGCCGTCCGGCCGGTGCCCAGGCGCCGGATCGCCACGTTCCACCAGAGAAACGCGAGCACGGTGCCCATCAGCGTGAGGTAGGCGAGGGCCAGCCAGGACACGAGACCGGCCGCCGCCAGCGCGGCCCAGGGCCGCTCCGCCAGCGCGAACGGGAACAGGAGCACGCTGCCCACCGCCATGCCGACGGCGAGGACGCCGCCGGCCGACAGCCGCTGCATCGCCACCCGGGACAGGTGCGAGTAGAGCGCCCAGGCGAAGCCGCCCAGCGCGAACAGCAGGTCCCCGAACAGCACGCCGGCGCCGCCCTGGACGACCAGCCGCTCCGGCCGGATGACGAGCACGACGCCGGCCAGGCACAGCGCGATGCCGACGACCTGCGCGCGCCCCACGCGCTCGTGCCCGAGCCGCGCCGCCAGCAGCAGCATCCAGATCGGGCTCGTGGTCGGCGGGATCAGCGCGCCGTGCGCGGCCGGCGCCCAGACCAGGCCGAAGAAGAACAGGACGTGGTTGAGGAAGGTGCCGAGGGTGCCGATGGCCAGCAGCAGCCCCAGCTCTTTCGGCCCCAGCCCCGGCAGGTGGGGGAGCCGGCGCCGGAAGGCGAGCCCGAGCAGGAGGGCGGCCACGCCGTAGCGGAGGGCGCCGGCGGTCAGCGGCGGCAGCTCGGCGATGACCAGCTTGCCGGCCACCGCCGTCCCGCCCCAGAACACCGTGGCCAGGAGGAGGCGCGCGTAGGTGAGGCCCGGCCAGACCCCCGGGTGACCGCCGCCGTCGGTCATCGGCACGCGTCTTCTGATGCGCTTGACACCCTCGGAGTCACCGATTAGGGTTGCCGCACCAGCCCTCAGGAGGACCGTCCATGCCGTCGATGAAGGGCTTCCACGCACTCGCCCGGCTGCCGGAGGAGAAGGTCACCGACAAGATCACCCGCCGGGTGCTGGTCGGCGACCGGGAGATGATCGTGTGGTGGTCGATGAAGGCCGGCGCCCATGCCGCCGCCCACCGGCATCCCCACGAGCAGATGTTCTGGGTGCTCTCGGGCCGTATGGAATTCCGGCTGGGAGACGAACGGCGCACGTGCGTGGCCGGCGACCTCGGCGTCATCCCGGGCGGCGTCGAGCACGAGGCGTGGTTCCCCGAGGACACCGAGGTGGTGGACGTCTTCGCCCCGCCCCGGGAGGACTTCCTCACCGCCGAAGCCCCGGCCTACATGCGCACCGCGTAGAGGGCCGGGCCCCACGTCCAAGGAGGCGCGAGCATGCAACCCGGGTGGCTGAGTCAGTACTTCCACCAGCACCAGCAGTTTCACGCCGCCGCGGATCCGACCGGGCCCGCGACCGAGGCACACGACGGCGTCTCGCGACGCGACTTCGTGAAGTCGGGGCTCGTGGCCGGGGTGGCCGCCGGACTGGCCTCGGGCGCGGTGGCCGGCGCGCCGGAGAGGGCCGCCGCCCAGGCCTTCAAGAACCCACTCGGCGGAAAGTGGTGGCCCTCGCCCTGGGGACCCCAGGACGCCCGCGGCGCCAACAACCGCATCACGCCCCAAAAGGTCGTCGAGGCGGCGGGCCTCATCAAGAAGGGTAAGATCTACCAGCTGGGACGGGTGCTCGAGAAGGGCATTCCGCTCTTCGGCCAGCGCCTGGGTGCCCACGTCGTCCTGCCGGGGACGCCGACCGGCGGCCCATTCGGCAACCACCGGCTCTACTACCACGACGAGCTGTTCGTCGGTGAGATCGGCCAGGCCGGCTCTCAGTTCGACGGCCTGGGGCACATCGGCATGATGGCCGACGACGGCAAGATCCGCTACTATAACGGCTTGACGCAGGAGGAAGTCGGCACGGCCTACGGCATCGAGAAGATCGGTATCGAGCACCTCAAGCCGTTCTTCACCCGCGGCATCCTGCTCGACGTGCTGGCCCTCAAGGGCGGCGACCGCCTGCCCATCGGCTACGTGATCACGATGGACGACGTCACGCAGACCCTGCGCCGCCAGGGTATCCGGGAACCCGGCGAGGGCGACGTGGTCCTCTTCCGCACCGGCCACGGCAAGTTGTGGAAGAAGGACAACGCGGAGTACAACAAGGGCTGCCCGGGTCCCGGCCTCACCGTGGGCCGCTGGTTGGTGGAGCGCAAGGTGTGCGTCGTCGGCGCCGACACCTGGCCGGTGGAGGGGCTGTGCCGGGAGAGGACAAGGACCTGCCGTTCGCCTGCCACGCCCTGTGGATCACGATGAACGGCATCTTCATCAACGAGAACCTCGACCTGGAGGAGCTCGCCGCCGACCGGACGTACGAGTTCGCCTGGTCGTTCAACCCGCTGCCGCTCAAGGGCGGCACCGGCTCGCCCGGCAACTCGGTCGCCATCGCCTGAGCTGAACCCGGTCACGGCTGCCGGCGCCCCGGAGTCGGCCCGGGGCGCCGGCCCGGCGACTCGCTTCCGGGAGGGCCTGGTCGCCTCGCTGGCCCTCGTCCCCTCGGTCTTCGTCTACGGGACCGTCTTCGGCGGCCTGGCCGTCCAGGCCGGCCTCCGGGCGCTCGAGGTGTGGGCGATGTCGGTGCTGGTCTTCGCCGGCGCCGCCCAGTTCGTGGCCGTCCCGATGCTGGCCGCCGGAGCCGCGCCGCTCACCGTCATCCTCACCACGTACGTGATCAACATGCGGCATTACCTGATGGCGGCCACGCTGGCCCCGTCCTTCCGCACTTTCCCGCGCTGGGCGGTGGCCCTGGTGGCCCACGTGCTCAACGACGAGTCGTTCGCCGTCGCCGTCAGCCGGTCCCGGCCAGCCGATCCCTGGGTCTACGTGGGCAGCGCGGCGGCGATCAGCGGCGCGTTTCTCGGCGGGGTGGGGGTCGGCACGGCGCTGGGCGGCCTGGTGGACGAGCCGGAGCGCTACGGCCTCGACTTCGCCTTTCCGGCCGTCTTCCTGAGCCTCGTGGCCTCCCAGCTCCGCGAGCGGCGCGACTGGCTGGTGGCGGTCGGCGCCGCCGGGGTCGCCCTCGCCGTCGCCGTCACGGTCCCCGGCAACTGGCACATCGTGGTGGCCGGCCTGGTGGTCAGCGGGCTCGGGGCGCTGCTCGGCGAGCCGGAGGTGGGCCGGGCGTGAGAGCGTCCATGCTCCTCACGATCGTCGGCATGGCGGCCGCCACCTACCTCACGCGGGCGCCGTTGCTGCTCGCGCTCTCGCGCCGGCCGCTCCCGCCTCGCGTGCGGCTCTGGCTGCGGCTCATTCCGCTGGCCGTGCTGCCCGCCCTCGCCGTTCCCCTGGTGCTGGCGCCCGAGGGGCGCTGGGTGGGGAGCCTGGCCGAGCCCCGCTTGTGGGGCGCGGTGGCGGTCTTCGTCCTCGGGGCGTTGCGCGTGAACCTCCTCGCCAGCGTGGCCGGCGCCGTGGCCCTGGTGGCGGCGCTACGCGCCTGGGCCTGACCGGGAGTACCATCGGCGCCATGGCCGAGACCTTCACGCCCGCCGAGCGCGCGGCGCTGGCCCCGTACTTCACCAATCTCGACGGTCCCGTCTTCGCGCTGACCAACCTGCCCGAGGTGGTCAAGGGGGCGCTGTTCGCGCGCTACTCGCGCTCGTCCAAGTCGCTGCGCCGGCTGTTCTTGGACGAGTTCGTTCACGTTGGGGGGGGCGAGGCGCCCCCCCCAACACCCCCCCGGCTCGCGCGGGGCGCGACTCCGTCGCCGTCTCCCTTCGAGGACACGGGCGAGGCGCCCTCGGCGACCCTCCCGTCGCTCAAGACGGCGCGGGCCGAGCAGCTCTACGAGCGGGTCTTCGTGGAGTACGGGGACGATTCGGTCGCTCAGCTGGGCGGCGTGCACCTGGCCTGCGAGGGCGCCTCCAACCTGCTGACGAAGGTGCTGGAGTGGGGCCGGCTCATGGCCTATCTCGAGCAATCCACCCGCTACGTGCCCTACGACGACCGACCGGACGGCCGCTTCCGCTACCACGTCCCGGCCGAGCTCGACGGCGCGCTGCGCGAGCGGTACGTGGCCACGCTCGACCGGGCCTTCGAGACCTACCGTGCCTGGTTGCCGCGCCTGCGCGACTTCTACGCCGCACGCTTTCCGCGTGCCGCCGGCGACTCGGAGTCGGTCTACCGCAGCACCATCCGGGCCAAGGCGCTCGACACGCTGCGAGGCCTGCTGCCGGCGGCCACGACGTCGAACGTGGGCATCTACGGCAGCGGGCAGGCCTGGGAGCACCTGCTGCTGCGCATGCGCGCGCATCCCCTGGCCGAGGTGCGGACCTGCGCGGACCGCATGCTGGTCGAGCTGCGCAAGGTCATCCCGGCCTTCCTGCGGCGCGTGGACGCGCCCGATCGCGGGGGCGCCTGGTCGGCCTACCTGGCGGCCACCCGCGAGGCCACCTGCGCCGAAGCCGACCGCGTGCTGGCCGGCGTGCGGCCGGAGCCTCGCGACGAGGTCACGCTCACCGACTTCGACCCCGAGGGCGAGGTCAAGGTCGTGGCCGCCGCGCTCTATGCCGTGTCGGACCTGCCCGACGATCAGCTCCTGGCCGTCGTCCGCCGCATGTCCCACGCCGAGCGGGTCGCGACGCTCGCCGCCTACGTCGGCAAGCGAGGCAACCGCCGGCACAAGCCGGGCCGGGCGTTCGAGCGGACCACGTACCGGTTCGACATCCTGACCGACTACGGCGCGTTCCGGGACCTGCAGCGCCACCGCCTGTTGACCGTGGAATGGCAGCGGCTGACGCCGCGACACGGCTTCACCGTGCCGGAGGCGGTGGAGGAGGTGGGCGCCGGCGACGACTGGCGGCGAGTGATGGAGGACTCGGCCGCGCTCCACGACGCGATCGAGGCGGCCGGGCTGCCGGAGGTGGCCTCCTACGCGGTAGCCATGGCGTACCGCGTCCGCTTTTACCTCGAGATGAACGCCCGCGAGGCCATGCACGTCATCGAGCTGCGCACCGCGCCCCAGGGACACCCGGCCTACCGCCGGGTCTGCCAGGCGATGCACCGGCTGATCGCCGAGCGGGCCGGGCACCGGGCGATCGCGGCGGCCATGACCTTCGCCGACCACTCGGAGGTGGCGCTGGAGCGCCTGGAAGCCGAGCGGGCGGCCGAGCGGCGCCGCAACCGGCCCCCCGCGACGCGCTAAAAACCGTCCGCGGGCCGGCTCGAGGACCGGCCCGCGCCCGGCGCTTCCGGCCGGTGAGCCCGCGGGGCTACTTCTTGACGATCACCCCGCAGGCGATGCGCGCGCCGCTGTTGCCGGCCGGGTCGGTCCGGTGGTCGTCGGGGGCGGCGTGGATGACGATCGCGCTCCCGTCGGCGTCGAAGACGGAGGTCGCTCCGGCGCCGAGCGCGACCCGGTCGGTCACCGTTTCCAGCCGGCCGCTGCCGTCGGCGCCGATCATGATGTTCGGCAAGTCGCCCGCGTGGGGCCCGGCCGGGTTCTGCAGGCCGTGCTGCCGCTTGGTGGGGTTGAAGTGCGCCCCGGCCGAGGTGAAGGGCGGCTCGCAGCGGCCCACCTCGTGGATGTGCACCCCCTTCTCGCCGGGCGGCAGGTTGCGGGCTTCGACGATCACGCGGACGCCTCCTCCCGCTTCGGTCAGGGTCGCCGTTCCCACGGGTTGCCCCTGGGCGTTCCGGAGCTCGGCGGTGGCGGTTCCGGGCGCCGGGCGGGCGGCGGCACAGCCGGCCGCGACGACGCAGGCCGCGACGAGGACAGCGGTGCGCTTCATGGTGTCCCTCCTGCACGTCGGAAGTCATCCCTGGCCCGCTCCAGCGCCTGGGGCGAGGCCAGGAGGTCGAGCGCGGTGAGGGCCATCGCCTTGGCGCCGGCCAGGATTCCCGCCCGGGCCAGCGGCGAGCGGGCCCACTGCGCGAACTCTCGGGAGTGCCCGGGCACGCCGTCCGGCGCGATGCGGACGTAGGGGTGGATCGTCGGCAGCGCCTGGCTCAGGTTGCCGCAGTCGGTGGAGCCGAAGCCGGACTCCGGATCGTCCGCATCCTCGGCGACTCCGATCAGGGCCAGGTTCTCGGCGAAGAGGCGGGCCAGGGTCGGGTTGGGCCGGAGCGGCTCGTGCACGATGGGGTCGGGGGTGACGGCGGTTCGGCAGCCGGTCGCCGCCGCCGCCCCTTCCGCCGCCGCCCGGAAGCGCCGCAGCAGCTCGAGGCAGTAGTCACGGTCCAGGGACCGCAGGTAGAACTCGGCGCTGGCGTGCTCGGGGATGATGTTCGGCGCGCGGCCGCCGTCCACGATGACGCCGTGCACGCGTGCGTCCGGCCGGAGCTGCTGCCGCATGGCGTCCAGCGCGTTGAAGAGCGCGATGACCGCGTTCAGCGCGTTGCGGCCGCGCCAGGGCCACGACGAAGCGTGGGCGGCGTGACCGAAGAACTCGGCCTTGACCTTGACGATGCCCAGGCTCGGCCTCCAGACGCGCGTGCCGCTCCGGCCGTGGATCATCATCGCCGCGTCCACGCCCTGAAAGACACCGGCCTGCATCAGACGCACCTTGCCGGCGCCGCCTTCCTCGGCCGGTGTGCCCACCACCTGGACGCGCCCGGGGAACGGCAGGCGACCGAGAGCCACCGCCAGAGCCGCCCCGGCGCCGGCGCCGGCGGCGGCGATGACGTTGTGGCCGCAGGCGTGGCCGAGGCCTGGCAGCGCGTCGTACTCGCAGAGGATGGCGATCGTCGGACCGGGGGCGGAGCCCTCGATCGTCGCCCGGAACGCGGTCGCCAGTCCGCCCACGCCGCGCTCCACCCGGGCCCCGTGCTTCTCCAGGAAGTCGGTGAGCCAGGCATGCGCCTTCTCTTCCTCGAAGCCCAGTTCGGGGTGGTCGTGGATCCGGTGCGAGAGGGCTTCCAGTTCGTCGGCCAGCCGGTCCACGGCTGCCGCCACGCGCGGCTTCAGGGTGTCGAGGGCCGACGTCATCGCGTGCGCGTGAACTCCTCCTTGGCGCGCCGGAGCAGGGCCGGGTCACCGAGGAGGTCGGCCGCCGTCATGGCCATCATCCGGGCCGCCGCCAGCAGGCCGTCGCGGGCTTGAGGGCTGACGGCGGCGGCCTCGAACGCGCGCGAGTGGATGGGCGTGCCGTCGGGAGCGATCTTCACCAGCGGCTGGATGGTGGGGATCACCTGGCTCACGTTGCCGACGTCGGACGACCCGAGGCGGTCGCGGGGTGCCGGCGCCTCGACGAGCCCCAGCCGGCGCATGTTGGCGCGCCAGGCTTCCAGGAGCGTCTCGTTACGCTTCATCGGCTCGTAGGCGTTGTCGTGCTCGATGACCTTCAGCGAGCAACCGGTCGCCCGGGCGGCGCCCTCGGCGCAGGCGACGACGCGCCGGTGCAGCGCCCACATCTCGTCCAGGCCGGGCGCCCGGACGTAGAAGGTGGCGGCCGCGAACTCCGGGATGATGTTCGGCGCCGTGCCGCCGTGCGTGATGATCCCGTGGATCCGACACTCCGGCCGCACCTGCTGCCGGAGCATGCTGATGTTGTTGAAGGTCTGGATGACGGCGTCGAGCGCGTTGACGCCCTCCCACGGGTCGGCCGAGGCGTGGGCGGCCTTGCCGGTGAACTCGAAGGCGACCCGGACGATGCCGAGCAGGTCCTGGTGCGCGATCCACTGGTCCCAGCCGTGCACCATCATCGCCGCATCCACGCCCTGAAAGGCGCCGCCGCGGATCAGACGGATCTTGCCGCCGCCGCCTTCCTCGGCCGGGGTGCCGATCACCTGGATGCGGCCGCGGCCCAGCCGGTCCCGGACCGCGGCCAGCGCCGCGCCCGCTCCGGCTCCGGAGGCCGCGATGACGTTGTGGCCGCAAGCGTGGCCGAGGCCCGGCAGGGCGTCGTACTCGCAGAGGATGGCGATGGTCGGGCCGTCGCCGGTCTCGATCGTCGCCCGGAACGCCGTCTCCACCCCGGCCACGCCGCGCTCGACCTTGAAGCCCTGGGCGGCCAGGAACTCCGTGAGCCAGCCGGCCGCCTTCACCTCCTGGTAGCCGAGCTCGGGGTTGTCGTGGATGTTCCGCGAAAGGGCCTCGAGCTCATCCGCCAGGCGGTCGACGGCGCGGGCGATCTCGTCGTGCACGCTGTTCATGGGGGTGGCCTCTCCCTGGGATCGGTTCGAGCGGGGGTAACTATAACACCGGCGGATCGGGCCCGGCCGCCGGCGCCCCGGTCAGTATTTCCAGCTCATGACCCGCTCGACCTTGACCCGGATGATCGCCGAATCGCCCGGCTCCAGCGCAGCCACGCGGGGGTAGTGCGGGTACTTGCGGTAGAGCGCGCGCACGCCGCGCTCGAACACCGGGCCGCGGGTGAACAGGTCCGCGCGCCCGCTCACGCTGACCCCGCGCAGTCCCTTCCAGGAGTCGACGTAGTGATCGGCCACCAGCGCGGCCCGACCGGTGGCGCGGATGTTGCGCACCTTCTGCCCGCTGCGATCGGTCCCGATGTAGACCTGGTCGCCTTCCACGGCGTGGCACACCGGCACGACGTGAGGGCGCCCGTCCCGGCTCACCGTGGCCAGTCGCACCACGCGCGCGGTCTCCAGGAACTTCCGGGCCCAGCCCTGTAACCGTGACCGCCTTTTCCTGGACATCTCGGCGACTCCTCCCCGGCCGGTTCACACCGGCGTCTCAGGGCGTAAGTTTTACATGGTCATTTGGTGCGCCAGCAGGGCAGATCTTTTGCAAGCCTGATTCCTCCGTGGGGAACAGCTTTCCGCTCCGCACCGCCGAGACGCTCGCCGACCTCGGCCGCCTGCTCGCGCAGACGCTCGACCGCGAGCTGATCGCGCAGAAGGTCGCGCACGGCGCGTGCCTGCTGCTCGGGGCGAGGGCCGCCGCCGTCCTGCAGCTCGCGGCCGAGACCGGCGGGCTCACGGTGCTGGCCGGGGCGGGGGACGCCGGCCTGCCGGCGGGGACGGTATTGCCGGAAGGCGCGGGTCCGGCGGGACTCGCAGCCCGGGAGCGCCGCCCGGTGGCCACCGCCGACGTCCTGGAAGACGCCCGGATCACGCTCACGCCGGACCTGCGTCGGGACTTGGAGGCCGGCGACACGCGGGCGGCCCTGGCCGTGCCGATGGTCGTCCAGGACCGGGTCATCGGCGTGCTCCTCGTCGCCGACGAGGTCGGACGGCTGTTCGGTCCCGAGCAGGTGCGCCTGGCCCAGATCTTCGCCGACCAGGCCGGCGTCGCCTTCGAGAACGCCCGGCTCTACGAAGAGGCCGAGCGCCGGCGCCGGCAGGCGGAAGCCGCCGAGCGGCGGTCGGCGTTCCTGGCCGAGGCCAGTCGCGTGCTCGCCTCGTCGCTCGACTACGAGACGACCCTGGCCCAGGTGGCGCGCCTGGTGGTCCCCGGGCTGGCCGATCTCTGCACGGTGGACGTCCTGGAGTCCGATGGAGGCGTCCGGCGGCTGGCCGCCGCCTACGTCGACCCCTCGCACCTCGATTCCTCGCAGCCCTTCCCGCCGTCGGCGGCCGGGCCGGGGACGCCCTACGCCCTCGCCCGTGTGCTGCAGAGCGGGCGGTCCGAGTTCGTCCCCGACGTCGACGATCGGGTCCTGGCCGGCTTGATTCCCGACGAGCGGCACCGGGAGGCGCTCCGCGCGCTGGGGCTCCGGTCGGTCATGATCGTGCCGCTGGCGGCCCGGGGGAAGATCCTCGGCGCCATCACCTTCTGCTCCGTGGATCCCCGGCGCCGCTACGGCGCCGCCGACCTAGCCTTCGCCGAGGACCTGGCCGGCCGCGCCGCCCAGGCGATCGACAACGCGCGTCTTTACCGGGCGGCCCAGGAGGCCGGCCGGGCCAAGGACGAGTTCCTGGCCACGGTCTCCCACGAGCTGCGCACGCCGCTGACGGCGATCCTGGGGTGGGCCGGCGTGCTCCGCTCGCGGCCCGGCGACCCGGCCACGCTCAACGAGGCGCTCGAGGTCATCGAGCGGAACGCCCGCGTGCAGGCGCAGATCGTCAGCGACCTGCTCGACGTCTCGCGCATCATCACCGGCAAGCTGCGCCTGGACGTCCGGCCGATCGACCTGACGGCGGTGATCCACAACGCCACCGCCGCCGTCCGGCCGGCCATCGAGGCCAAGGCGATCCAGCTCGAGATGCGCCTCGACCCGGAGACCGCCGCCTTCAACGGCGACGCGGATCGACTGCAGCAGGTCGTCTGGAACCTGCTCTCCAACGCCGTCAAGTTCACCCCGGCCGGCGGGCACATCGAGGTGTGGTCGGCACGGCGGGAGGGCGAGGTCGAGATCGGGGTCCGGGATTCGGGGCGGGGCATCGATGCCGCCTTCCTGCCCTACGTCTTCGAGCGCTTCCGGCAGGCCGACGCCGGCGCCACGCGGACGGCGAGTGGACTCGGCCTGGGTCTGGCCATCGTCCGCCACATCGTCGAGCTGCACGGCGGGACCGTGAAGGCCGACAGCCCGGGCCCGGGGCGGGGCGCGACCTTCACGGTGCGTCTTCCGGTCGCCGCCGCACCGGCGGCGGAGGTCCCGGCCGAGCCGCGGAGACCGGCCGCCGAGCCGTCGGCCGTCGAGCCGGCGTGCCTCGACGGCACCGACGTGCTCGTGGTCGAGGACGACCCCGACAGCCGCCAGCTCCTGGCCGAGATCCTGCGCCGGGCCGGCGCGCGGGTCCACGTCGCGGCCTCGGCCGCCGAGGGGATGTCCGAAATCGAGCGCCGGCGGTTCGCCGTGCTCGTCTGCGACATCGCCATGCCCGGCGAGGACGGCTACAGCCTGATCCGGCGCCTGCGCCGCACGGCCCCCGGGCGCGACCTCCCGGCGGTGGCCCTCACCGCCTACGCCCGCAGCGACGACCGGGACCGAGCCCTGGCCGCCGGCTTCGACGCGCACCTGGCCAAGCCGGTCGAGCCCACGGCGCTGGTCAACACCGTGGCGAGGGTCGCCCGGATGGCGCGCGCGGCCTGATCGCTGGCGCGCCGTCCTCCTCGGGCGGCTCCGGAGCCCGCGCCAGCGCGGCCTCCTCCAGACGATCGGCCACGAGGCGTTCGCCGGCGTGGTCCTCGTCCGCCAGTTCGCGAATTCTCAGCTGATACCAGACCTCGGTATCCATCGCCGCTCCTTCCGGAAGGCCCGACGGCTCCTCCGGTCGGCCCCATCACGCCCGCCTTCGGAGCGGGCATCGTCCGTGCCACACCGAGAACGACGACGGATCGAGGACTTGCGGGCGTCAGCCCCACCGGCATCGGGCAGGGCGCCCGCCCCGCCTCGGGCAAGGCGCCAGGCCGCCGGCTCAGGTCTCGCGATAGCGCTCGGCCAGGCCCAGGAAGGCGTCGACCCCCATCAGGGCGTTGAAGTCGCGGAAAGGAAAGTACCGGTCGGCAAGCGCCCGGACGTCGTCCCGGGCCCGCACCTCGCCGAGGAAGTCGGCGACGGCCCGGGCGGCGACGAAGAGCGTGTCCACCGGGAGGAGGATGATCGCGTACCCCAGCGCGCGCAGCGCGGCGAAGGGCAGCAGGGGCGAGCGCCCGCCGGGGGCGTAGTTGTAGAGCAGCGGGGTCGAGAACTCGCGCGCGATGCGCTCGACCTGCGCCTCGTCGCGGGGGGCCTCGATGAAGAGCACATCGGCGCCGGCCTTGGCCGCCGCCTCGCCGCGACGGAGCGCCTCGTCGAACCCCACCGCCGAGATGGCGTCCGTGCGGGCGATCACCAGCAGGTCGGCGTCGGTCCGGGCGTCGACGGCGGCGCGGATCTTGCCGGCGAACTCGCCGCGCGGGATCACCTCGTGCCCGGCGAGGTGGCCGCAGCGCTTGGGCGCCACCTGATCCTCGATGTGCAGGGCGGCCACGCCGGCCGTCTCGTAGAGGGCCACCGTGCGCCGGACGCTGAGCGCGTTGCCGTAGCCGGTGTCGGCGTCGGCGATGAGCGGGATGGAGACGGCCGCGGCCAGGTTGCGCGCGTGGTCCACCATCTCGGCCAGGCCGGCGAAGCCCAGGTCCGGCAGCCCCAGGCGCGAGGCCGAGGTGCCATAGCCGGTCATGTACACCGCCGGGAAACCGGCCCGCTCCACCAGCCGGGCCGAGACGGCGTCGTAGGCCCCCGGGACGACCAGCCCCCGGCGGGCCTCCACCAGACGACGAAGCTCGCGTCGACGCCCCATGAGCGCTCCTCCCCGCGCGGCCGGGCCGCGCCACCCTACGTTACAATGAACCGGATTTCGTCACTCACCGCACGAGGAGCCCGCATGTTCGAGTCCGTCGAGGACGTCCAGCAGCGCTTCCGCGCCGCCCGCTACATCGCCAGCCGGCGCATCGCCACCGTCGTCTACCTGGCCGCCCGCATGATGCGCCCGGTGCTGATCGAGGGACCGGCCGGGGTGGGCAAGACCGAGCTGGCCAAGACCCTGGCCGAGGTCTCGGGCCGGGCGCTGATCCGCCTGCAGTGCTACGAGGGCCTGGACGAGGGCAAGGCCCTCTACGAGTGGAAGTACGCCAAGCAGCTGCTCTACACCCAGCTGCTGCGCGAGCGCATCGGCGAGCTGATCGCCGACGCGCCGTCGCTCCCCGACGCGGTGGCCCGGATCGCCGGCCAGGAGGACGCCTTCTTCTCGTTCCGGTTCCTGTCGCCGCGGCCGCTGCTGCAGGCGATCCTGGCCGACGCGCCGGTGGTCCTCCTGGTGGACGAGATCGACAAGGCCGAGCCGGAGTTCGAGGCATTCCTGCTCGAGGTGCTCTCCGACTTCCAGGTGTCGGTGCCGGAGCTCGGGACCATCCGGGCCCGCCACCTGCCCCTGGTGATGCTCACCTCCAACAACGCCCGCGAGCTCTCCGACGGCCTCAAGCGCCGCTGCCTGCACCTGTTCATCGACTTTCCGACTCCGGCCGAGGAGCTCGAGATCATCCGCCTGAAGGTGCCCGAGATCCCGGCCGCGCTGGCCCGGGCGGTGGTGACGGCGGTGCAGAAGATCCGCGCGCTGGACCTGCGCAAGCCCCCCTCGATCTCCGAGTCGCTCGACTGGGCCCGGTCGCTGGTGATCCTCAACGCCGAGCGCCTGGACCCCGAGCTGGTCGAGTCCACGCTGAGCATGCTGGTGAAGTACGACAAGGACCTCGAGCGGGTGCGGGGCTCCCTCGACAAGGTGCTGGCCGAGTAGCCCGGGGCGGCGGCGTGGACGAGCGGATTCTGGAATTCATCGGCGATCTGCGGCGGGCCGAGATCCGCATCTCGCCCTCGGAGGCCCTGGACGCCCTGGCCGCCGCCGCCACCGTCGGCCTCGAGGACCGCGAGACGTTCAAGACGGCGCTGGCGGCCACGCTGGTCAAGGAAGGCCGCGACCGGGAGACGTTCGACCGCCTCTTCGACCTCTACTTCCTGGACCTGGAGGCGCTGGGGCAGGGGGTGCGTCGGGCGCTCGGCCCCGAGGACCCCCGCGTGCAGGACCTGCTCGACGGGCTCCTGGCCGACGACGGGCTGGAGCTCGACGCGCTGACCGAGCTGCTCCTGCGCGGCGGCGGGGCCGAGATGGAGATGGCCATCCGCGCCGGGAGCCGGCAGGTGGGCCTGGAGCGGCTCATGTACGCGCTGCAGGTCGGCTACTTCTCCCGCCGCATCGGCGACCAGCTGGCGCTGGAAGCCGTCGAGCGCGATTTGGCCGCGCTGCTGCGGGCGCTCGAGGCCCGCGGGATCGATCCCGGCCAGCTGGCCCGCATCCGCAGCTATCTCGAGCTCCGCCTGGAGGCGTTCCGCCGTCTCGTCCGCCAGCACGTCGAGCGCGAGCTGGAACGGCGGGCCTGGCGCCAGGGCGAGCGGCTCACGCGCGAGGTGCTGAGCGAGAAACCGCTGTTCGCTCTCACCGCCGACGAGGTGAACCAGATGAAGGCGGTGGTGGCGCGGCTGGCCCGGAAGATCAAGGACGCCCTGGCCCTGCGGCAACGCCAGGAGCGACGGGGTCGCCTGGACGCGCGGCGCACCATCCGCCGGAGCCTCCGGTACGACGGCATCCCGATGGAGGTGCGCCTGCGCCGCCGCCACCGCGACCGGCCCAAGCTCATCACGATCTGCGACGTCTCCGACTCCGTGCGCAACGCCTCCCGGTTCATGCTCCAGTTGGTGTGGAGCCTGCAGGACTGCTTCAGCCGGGTGCGCTCGTTCGTCTTCGTGTCGGAGATCGCCGAGGTGACCGTCGCCTTCGACACCTACCCGGTGGAGCGGGCCATCGAGTGGGCGCTGCGGGCGGCGCCGGTCGACTACCACTGCCGGTCGGACTTCGGGTACGCCTTCGCCCAGTTCGTGCGGCGCGAGCTCGATACCCTGGACCGGCGCACGACGGTGCTGATCCTCGGCGACGCCCGCAACAACTACAACGACCCGCAGGCGTGGGCGCTCCGGATGATCCGCGAGCGGGTGAAGGGCATCATCTGGCTGAACCCCGAAGGGCAGTGGGGATGGGGCGTGGGCGACAGCGTCATGCCGCTCTATGCGCCGGCCTGCGATCTGGTGCGCGAGTGCCGGACGATCGCGCAGCTCGGCCAGGTCGTCGACACGCTGGTCCATCAGTGGTGGAGGCGCGGCCGGTGAGGACCTCGCCGTGCGGCCTGCGGGGCGGCCGGTGAGGACCGTGGGGGCATGGGCCCCGGCGCCGCGGGTGGGGGCCGGGCGGGCCGGCGTGGCCCGAGGGCTGCTCGCGCTGGTGCTCGCACTGGGGGCGATGGCCGGCCCGGTCGCGCGACCGGTCGGTGCCGACCGGGCGGCGCCGCTGGGCGCCCAGGCGGCGCCGGGCGCGGGCGCTCCCGCCGACTGCCGGGTGGTCGAGGACTTCAGCCAGGCCCCGGTCGGCGAGTTTCCCCCGGACTGGCGG
>DATLZL010000332.1:0-3455 GCA_035574035.1 Binatia bacterium
CGCGTGGTCGGCAGCCGCAACCCCGACCCGGTCGTCGCTCGCCTGGAGGACGAGCTGACCGAGCTCGGCAACTACATCGGGCTCGGCGCCATGGGGTTCGCCGGCACCTCGCTGGTCGTGGCCACGCACGTCGAGGTCGCCTACTCGCACACCGGCGGCCTGCCGGTCGCCATGCACGCCTTCTGCCTGTCCTCGCGGCGGGCCACCGCCCGCCTCCACCCCGACGGACGCGTGGAGTACCGGACCGACCCCCAGTGGTTCACCGACTACTACCGCCGGGAGGGGATCGAGTGACCGTGCCGGCCCGCGGCCCCCTCCGGCTGGACGACGTGGCCATGGACGAGGTGCGCCTGACCACGCCGGTCGGCGCCGAAGCCCTGGCCCGTCTCAAGCTGGGCGACGTCGTCTACCTGGACGGCGCCGTCTACACCGCCCGCGAGGGCGTGTACCGCAAGGTCGTGGACGAGGGGCGCGGGCTTCCGCCCTCGGTGGCGCGTCTCACGAACGTCAACTTCCACTGCTCACCGGCCGCCACCGTGCGCCCCGACGGCTCCTACGCGGTGGAGGCCGTCACCGCCACCGCGTCCTTCCGGTTCGGCAAGTCGCTGGCCCGGTGGTTCGAGGCGTCGGGGGCGCGGATCATCATCGGCAAGGCCGGGCTCACCGAGCGCGCCTACCGCGAGTGGTTCGTGCCCCACGGCGCCGTCTACCTGACGACCGTCGGCTACGGGCTGGGCGCCACCTACGGCCGGTGCGTCCGGCGGGTGATCGAGGTGCACTGGCTCGAGGAGCTGGGGATCGCCCAGGCCCTCTGGGTGCTCGAGGTCGAGCGCCTGGGACCGTTCCTGGTCGAGGGCGACCCCGAGGGGCGGAGCCTCTTCGCCCTCGCCAATCGCGAGATCGACCGCCGCCTGAACGAGGTCTACGCCGGGCTGCCCCGCTACACGATGGGCCGCTTCGGGGAGGCCACCCCGCTCGACGAGATCGTGTAGGCGGCGGGGGAGGGTGTGATGTCCGAGCGCGTCAAGGAGATCCTCTCCTGGTACGGCAGCGACAACGTCGGCACGCTGACGAACCTCGCCCGCCTGCTGCGCCACGGCGCGCTGGGCGGCACCGGCCGGCTGGTGATCCTGCCCGTGGACCAGGGGTTCGAGCACGGGCCCGCCCGCTCGTTCGCCATGAACCCCGACGCCTACGACCCGCGCTACCACTTCGAGCTGGCCATCGAGGCCGGCCTGAGCGCCTACGCGGCGCCCCTCGGTTTCCTGGAGGCCGGGGCCCGGGAGTTCGCCGGCGAGGTGCCGCTGATCCTCAAGGTGAACAACCACGACGTCCTGCGCGAGGAGCGTGACCCCTCGCAGGCCCTCACCGCCTCGGTGGCCGATGCGGTGCGCCTGGGGTGCATCGGGATCGGCTTCACCATCTACCCCGGGTCCGAGCAGCGCCTGGCGATGTACAGCCAGCTGCGGGCGCTGGGCGAGGAGGCCCGGCGCCAGGGGCTGATCGTAGTGGTGTGGTCCTACCCGCGGGGCTCGGGGCTCTCGAAGGAGGGCGAGACGGCGATCGACGTGACGGCCTACGCCGCCCACATCGCCGCCCAGCTCGGCGCCCACGTGATCAAGGTGAAGCTGCCCACCGCCCACCTGGAGCAGCCGGCGGCGCGCCAGGTCTACGAGCGCGAGCGGGTGCCGGTGGCGACCCTGACCGAGCGGGTGCGCCACGTGGTGCAGGCCGCCTTCAGCGGCCGCCGGGTCGTCCTGTTCTCGGGCGGTCCCGCCGACACCGACGAGGCGGTGTTCGAGCAGGTGCGCGCCGTCCGGGACGGCGGCGGCTTCGGCTCGATCATCGGGCGCAACTCGTTCCAGCGGCGGAAGCCGGAGGCGCTGCGCTTCTTGCGGACGATCCTGGACATCTACGCCGGGACGGTGAAGTAGCGGTGCTGCTGGCCGGGGACGTCGGCGCCACCAAGACGGCGCTGGCGCTCTTCGACGAGCGGGCGCCGGACGCCGCGCCGGTGCGGAGCGCGATCCTGCCGAGCCGCGCCCACGCCGGTCTCGAGCAGGCGGTGCAGGCCTTCCTGGCCGACCCCCCGCCGGAGCCGATCACGGCCGCCTGCTTCGGCGTGCCCGGCCCGATCGTGGACGGCCGCGCCGAGCCCACGAACCTCAGCTGGCGCCTGGACGAGGCGGCGCTGGCGGCGGCCATTCCGGCCCCCCGGGTCCGCCTCGTAAACGACCTGGTGGCGACCGCCCACGGGATCCTCGCGCTGGGACCCGAGGCGCTCCTGACCCTGCAGTCGGGCCGTCCGCGCGCCGGCAACCTGGCCGTCATCGCCGCCGGGACCGGTCTGGGCGAGGCGATCGTCGTCCGCGACGGCGACCGCCGGCTGGTCGTCGCCACCGAGGGCGGCCACGCCGACTTCGCGCCGCGGACCGACGAGGAGGTCGAGCTCCTCCGGTTCCTCGCCAAGCAGTACGGCCACGTCTCGTGGGAGCGCGTGCTGTCCGGGCCAGGTCTGGTCGACATCTACCGGTTCCTGCGCCAGAGCAGCGCCCGGCCGGAGCCGGACTGGCTCCGCGAGCGCCTGGCCGGGGCCGACCCGGCGGCGGCGATCTCCGAGGTCGCCCTGGAGGACGCTGACCCCGTGTGTGCGCGGGCGCTCGACCTGTTCGTGGCCGCCTACGGAGCCGAGGCCGGCAATCTGGCGCTGAAGGCGCTGGCTCTCGGCGGCGTCTTCCTCGCCGGCGGCATCGCGCCCAAGATCCGCCGCCGCCTGGCCCGGGGTGACTTCCTGGCGGCGT
Source organism: Binatia bacterium (assembly GCA_035574035.1). Classification (GTDB taxonomy): domain Bacteria; phylum Methylomirabilota; class Methylomirabilia; order Rokubacteriales; family CSP1-6; genus DATLZL01. The sequence continues at coordinate 2,802 of DATLZL010000332.1, forward strand.
TCGCCGACAAGGGGCGGCTGGGCGGCCTGATGGCGAGCATCCCGGTCCACGTGGTTCTCGAGCCGGCGGCGGCTCTGCTGGGGGCCGCGCGCTGCGCGCGGGCGCTGGCGGCCGGGGAGGACGTCCCGTGAAGCGACGTCCGACCGGCCTCGTCGCGGTGGGGCGCCTCCTGGTCGGGACCCGCCGCCGGGGTGCGCGAGCCGGCCGGTGTCTCATTACGCGGGCGACGGCGACGCTCCTCTCCGGGCTGGCGGGACTGCTCGTCGCCGCGCCGGCCACCAGTCGGACGTCGCCAGGAGCCGCGTCGCCGGCCCTGGCGGCCGAGCTCGACGCCGTCGCCTCGCGGTACCACGAGGACCCGGCGGCGCTCGACCGCATCTACCAGGCCTTGCAGGAGGCCGCGCAGAGCCCGGGCGCGGATGTCCCCACGCTGGTCGCCCTGGCCCGGGCCGCCTACATCTGGGGCGACGTGCGCGCCACGAGCACCGAGCAGAAGCTCGCCGCCTACGAGCGCGGGCGCCAGGCCGCCCGCCGGGCGGTGGAGCGCGAGCCGCGGAACGCCGCCGCCCACTTCTGGTACGCCACCAACACCGGGCGCTGGGGCCAGACGCGGGGCGTGCTGCGCTCGCTGTTCCTGCTGCCCGAGCTCCGCCG
>DATLZL010000333.1:0-2858 GCA_035574035.1 Binatia bacterium
GCCGGTGGAGCCCAGCCGCCCACGGCACCTGCGGCCGCCGACCTCGTGGTCGCCAGACCCCCGGCCGGCCCGACCGCCCCCGGGACGGCGCGAACCCTCTCGCGGGTCAGTAGCGGATCCGCGGATCCAGGACCACATAGAGCAGATCCACGATCAGGTTGATGAGCACGTACACGCCGGACACGACCAGGATCACGCCCTGGATCACCGGGTAGTCGCGGCGGATGATCGCGTCCACGGTCAGCCGGCCCAGGCCGGGCAACGCGAACACGCTCTCGGTGACCACGGCGCCGCCGATGAGCAGCGCGAAGCCGATGCCGATGATGGTCACCACCGGCAGCGAGGCGTTCTTGAGCGCGTGCCGCACCAGCACCCGACCCGGCGCCAGGCCCTTGGCGAACGCCGTGCGGATGAAGTCCTCGCTCAGCACGCCCAGCATGCTGGCCCGGGTCATGCGGGCGATGAGGGCCATGTACACCACCGAGAGCGTGACGGCCGGCAGGATCAGGTGGCGCAGGAACGGGCCCAGCCCGTCGGCCAGCGGCCGGTACCCCTGCACCGGCAGCCAGTGGGCCGAGATGGCGAACACGTAGACGAGCAGGAACCCCAGCCAGAACACCGGCATGGAGAAGCCGGAGACCGCGACCACCATGACCACGCGGTCGATCCAGGAGCCCTTCTTCCAGGCGGCGAGGACCCCGAGCGGCACGCCGACCCCGACCGAGATGAGCATGGCCAGGACCGTGAGCGCGATGGTCGTCTCGGCCCGCTGCTGGATCAGCGTGGCCACCGGCAAGCCCGAGAAGATCGAGGTGCCGAGGTCGCCGCGCACGATGCGGCCGAGCCAGAGGCCGACCTGGGTCAGGAACGGCTGGTCCAGCCCCAGCCGGGCCCGGATGCGGGCGATGTCGTCGGCGGTGGCGTAGTCGCCGGCGATGATCACCGCCGGGTCGCCCGGCGTGATGTGCAGGAGCGCGAAGACGGCGATGGCCACCACCCCCAGGACGGGGATGGTGGCCATCAGGCGACGCAGGATGTGCGGGATCACGCGATGGTCACGTTCCAGAACAGGGGAGCCGGGAACTGCAGCACGCCCTGCACGTTCTTGCGGTACACGGTCGGCAGCGCCCACTGGCCGAACGGCACGTAGAGCACCTCGTCCAGCGCCACCTTCTGGATCTCCTCGGCGAGCTGCTTCTGGCGGGCCGGATCGGTGGCCCGCACCCACTGGAGCTTCAGCTCCTCGATCCGGCCGTTCTCGGGCCAGCCGAACCAGGCCCCGGCGCCGGCGCCCGAGATGCCGGCGTGGACGGCCGGGTTCATGACGTCGGAGGCGATCCACCAGGTGAAGAGGACGTTCCAGCCGCCCTGGGCCGGCGGGTCCTTCTTGGCCCGGCGGGCCACCACGGAGGACCAGTCCATCGCCTGCAGGTCCACGTTGAAGCCGATCTGGGTCATGAGCTCGCGCGTGACGAGCGCCGCCCCGTGGGTGAGCGGGATGTCGGTGGGGTCGAGCACGATCACCGGGCGCCCGTCGTAGCCGGATTCCTTGACCAGCTGCCGGGCCCGGTTGAGGTCCGGCTTCTTCAGCATCTCGGCCCCGGCTTCGGTGGCCAGGGGGGTGCCGCAGGGGAAGACGGAAAAGCAGGTCCGGAAGTACTTCGGCACCCCGATGGCGGCCTGCAGGTACTTCTCCTGGTCGACCATCGAGAGCAGCGCCTGCCGGGCCTTCTTGTTGTTGAAGGGCGGGTGCAGGTGGTTGGGGCGGATCCAGCCCTGGGTGCCGCGCGGGTCCTGGATGAAGAGCGTCAGCGCCGGGTTGCCCTCGAAGCGGGGAGCGAAGTCCACCGGCGGGTTCTCGTACCAGTCGACCTCGCCGGCCTCCAGCGCCGCCGCCGCGGTGGCGGGGTCGGGAATGTAGCGCCAGACCACCCGCTCGAGGTTCACCTTCTTGGCCCCGGTCGACCCGCTGGGGGCGTCCGAGCGCGGCACGTAATCGGGATTGCGCACGTAGACGACCTGGTTGCCCGGCTGCCACTCGTCCTTGACGAACCGGAACGGTCCCGAGCCGATGACCTCCTTGATCTGCTCGGTGTCCGGCGTGGCCGCGATGCGGGCCGGCATGATGAAGGGCACGTTGCTGGAGGGCTTGCCCAGCGCGTCCAGCACCGGGCCGAAGGGCTGGCCCAGCTCGATGGTGAAGGTCTTGCGGTCCACGGCCGCGATCTTGGCGATGTGGGCGGCCAGCAGCTTGCCCATGGGGTCGCGCTTGGACCACCGCTTGATCGATTCCACGGCGTCCTCGGCCACCACCGGCTGGCCGTCGTGCCACTTCAGGCCGTCGCGCAGGGTGAAGGACCACTTCATCCCCTTGGCGTCCTTGGACCACCGATCCACCATCTGGGGCTTGATCTGGAGATTGGCGTCGGTGCCGAACAGCGTGTCGTAGATCATGTAGGAGTGGTTGCGGGTGATGTAGGCGGTGGTCCAGATCGGGTCCAGCGCCTTGAGGTCGGCGTGGGGCACGAAGCGCATCGTGGCGCCGCGCTTCTGGGCGTGCACGGCCGGGGCGCCGAGCGCCAGGGCCGCCGCCGTCGCGGCGCCGCCGGCGAGAAACTGGCGGCGATTCAGGTCGGTCATGTCGGTTGTCCTCCTCGGAAGGCCTGGGAACCGCTCGAGTGGTGCCGAGTCTAGCACGCCCGGCGCGCGCCCGACCGCGCCTACCGCCAGGGTCCGCCCCGGCCCCCGTGCTCGCGCACGAACGCGCCCACGACCTCGCGCCAGCGGCCCTGGGCGCGCAGGATCCACTCGACGCACTCCCGGACGGCGCCGGCGCCGCCGGCGGCGCGCGTGACCCG
>DATLZL010000334.1:0-10053 GCA_035574035.1 Binatia bacterium
GCCGAGGTGCTGGCGGCGCGCCTGCGGGCGGCCGGCCCGTTCGCCCGCCTGGCCGACGGGCGCCGGCGCCTGGATCGGGTCCAGGCCCGGCTGCGGCACGCGATCGCGCAGCACGTGGGCCGGGCCCGCCACCGGATGGCCGAGGCCGTCGGCCGGCTGGACTCGCTCTCGCCGCTGGCCGTTCTGGGCCGGGGGTACAGCCTGACGCGCACGCCTGACGGCCACGTGGTCCGGGCGGCCCGCGACGTCGCCGTCGGCGATCTCGTCCACGTCCTGCTCGGTGAGGGCCGCCTGCACTGCCGGGTGGAGGGCACGAGGGAGCGCGATGACCGACCTCAAGTTTGAAGAGTGCCTGAGCCGGCTGGAGCAAATCGTCAACGCGCTCGAATCCGGGAACCTGTCGCTCGAGGAGTCGCTCAAGGTCTTCGAGGAAGGCATCACGCTGGCCCGCCATTGCTCGCGCTACCTCGACGAGGCGGAGCGGCGGATCGAGGTGCTGGCTCGCGACGAGGCCGGCGGCCTCACCACCCGTCCGCTGCCCTGGGAGACCGAGGGCCAGGGGTGAGCGCTTTCGACCTGGCCGCCTACCTGGCCGAGCGCCGGCGGCTGGTGGAGGCGGCGCTGGACCGGTGCCTGCCGCCCGAGGACGAGCCCCCCGCTTCCGTGCACCGGGCCATGCGCTACAGCGTGCTGGCCGGCGGCAAGCGCCTGCGGCCGATCCTGCTCATCGCCGCCGCTGAGGCGGTGGGCGGCCGGGCCGAGCGCGTGCTGCCGACGGCCTGCGCGCTGGAGCTGATCCACACCTACTCGCTGATCCACGACGACCTGCCGGCGATGGACGACGACGACTACCGGCGCGGGCGGCCGACCAACCACAAGGTCTTCGGGGAGGCGATCGCCATTCTGGCCGGCGACGCCCTGCTCACGCTCGCGTTCGGGCTGATCGCTTCCAACGCCGAACAGACCGGCGACGCCCAAGTCGTGTGCGAGGTCGTTGCCGACGTGGCCCGGGCGGCCGGTACCCGCGGCATGGTGGGCGGGCAGGTGGTCGACATCGAGTCCGAGGGGCGGGCGGTCAGCGCCGAGACGCTCGACTTCATCCACCGCCACAAGACGGCCGCCTTGATCGGCGCCTCGCTGCGGGCCGGGGCGCGCCTGGCCGGGGCCAAGCCGGCCGCGCTGGCCGCCGTCAGCGACGCGGGCGCCGCGCTCGGGCTCGCCTTCCAGATCGTGGATGATATCCTCGACGTCGAAGGCAGCCTGGAAGAGCTCGGGAAGACGGCGGGGAGCGACCAGCGCAAGCAGAAGGCGACGTACCCCGCGCTGCACGGCCTCGAGGCGTCCCGGCGGCGGGCCCGCGACCTGATCGCGGAGGCCAAGGCCGCGCTGGCGCCGCTCGGTCCGGCCGCCGAGCCTCTCCGCGCGCTGGCCGACTTCATCTACGAGCGGAGGTCGTGACGTGTCGGCCATCACCGGTGTCTGGGCCCGCGAGATCCTGGACTCGCGCGGCTTTCCGACCATCGAGGTGGAGGTGCAGCTGGAGTCGGGGGCCTGGGGACGGGCGGCGGTGCCGTCCGGCGCCTCGACCGGCAAGCGCGAGGCGCTGGAGCTGCGCGACGGCGACAGCCAGCGTTACCGCGGCAAGGGCGTGCAGCGCGCGGTCAGCAACGTCGAGGAGACCATCGCGCCCGAGATCGAGGGCATGGAGGCCACCGAGCAGGTGCAGGTGGACCAGGCCCTGCTCGAGCTGGACGGCACGCCCAACAAGTCTTCGCTCGGCGCCAACGCCATCCTGGCCGTGTCGCTGGCGGTGGCCCGGGCCGCCGCCGACGACGTCGGGCTGCCGCTCTACGCGTACCTGGGCGGGCCGGGGGCGCGCCTCTTGCCGGTGCCGCTCATGAACGTGATCAACGGCGGTGCCCACGCCGACAACGGCCTGGACATCCAGGAGTTCATGCTGGTGCCGGCCGGGGCCGAAAACTTCTCCGCCGCGCTCCGCATGGGGGCCGAGTGCTTCCACACCTTGCGCGAGATCCTCAAGGAGAAGGGCCTGGCCACCGGGGTGGGCGACGAGGGAGGCTTCGCCCCCGCGCTGGGTTCCAACACCGAGGCGCTCGACCTGTTCCTGCTGGCCATCGAGCGGGCCGGCTACCGGCCGGGGGAGGACGTGTTCATCGCCCTGGACGTGGCGGCCAGCGAGTTCGCCGAGGCAGGCGGACGCTACCGGCTGGCCCGCGAGCGGACGGTGCGCAGCAGCGAGGAGATGATGGCCTTCTACGAGTCGCTGTGCGAGCGCTACCCCATCGTCTCCATCGAGGACGGGCTGGGCGAGGACGACTGGGGCGGCTGGGGCGTGCTCACCCGCCGCCTGGGCAACCGGATCCAGCTGGTCGGCGACGACCTGTTCGTCACCAACCCGGCCATCATCCAGCAGGGCATCACGAACGGCATCGCCAACGCCGTGCTCGTCAAGCTCAACCAGGTCGGCACCCTGACCGAGACGATGCAGGCGGTGGAGCTGGCCAAGCGGGCGGGCTACGGCACGATCATCTCCCACCGCTCCGGCGAGACGGAGGACACCTTCATCGCCGACCTGGCCGTGGCCATGAACGCCGGCCAGATCAAGACCGGGTCGCTGGCCCGGAGCGAGCGCACGGCCAAGTACAACCAGCTGCTGCGCATCGAGGAAGAGCTGGGCCACGCCGCCTCGTTCCCGGGCCGCAGCCTCTACACGCGGGTCCCCCGGTGACGCGGCGCCTGGCCAACGCCGCGGCGGGAGCAGGACGGGCCCGGCTGATGCTGGCCGCCGGCGGCCTGCTGGTGGTGGCCGTGCTCGGGACCTGGGGCGTCAGCGGGGCCCTGCGCGTGCACGCCCTGCGCCGCGAGATCGCGCGCACCGAGCGCGACATCGCCTCCCTGCGGGCGCGGGCGTCGGCGCTCAGCGAGACGATCCACCGCCTGCGCCACGATCCCGACTACCTGGAACGGCTCGCCCGCGAGGAGCACGGCCTGGTGCGCGAGGGCGAGACCGTCCTCAAGTTCCCCGCCCGACCTCGCTAGCGCCGAGCCCCATGGACTGGTTCTGGGCGACGCTCTTCGTCGTCTCCTCGTTCTTCAACGGCCGGGCCGCCCTCAAGCTGCTCCTGGATTGGAAAGGCATGCTCACGACCTGCCGGCTGGTGGAGCACGCCTACGCGCGGGTGGAGACGCTGCCCGACGAGGCCGGGCTGGCCCACGAGCCGGCCGCCCCCGTGTTCCTGCACCTGGTCCCGGCCTACCAGGAGCCGGGGGTCACCGGGACACTGCGGGCGCTGCTCGGCTCGCGCTACCCCGACAGCCGCCTGCACGTCGTCGTCATCACCCGGGAGGAAGAAGACCGGGCGCCGCATCCGGCGATGGAAGCCTCCACCGCCGAGCTCGTCCGCCGCTTCCGGGCCGAGCTGCCACCCTGGCAGCAGAAGATGCTGACGCTGCTCGTCATGCCCGGCCCGGGCCGCAAGGCCCACCAGCTCAACTGGGCCCTCCGGCCCGAGCACCTGACCGCCGTCCTGGGCGACGCGTACGACCCCCGCCGGACGTGGGTGGGGGTCAGCGACGCCGATTCGATCCCCGACCGCAACGTCTGCCGGTGGATCGCCGCCGACGTGCTCGCGCGCGGGGGCCGGGAGGCCTATCAGGGCGTGACGCTGTCCCTGGCCAACTTCGACCGGCTCGACCAGCGCGGGCGCGTGTGCGCCATCCAGCAGTCGTCGATCTTCATCCGGGTCTCGATCGCGCGGCTGATCAACGAGGAGCGGCGCGTGCGCTGGTTCGCGCGCCTCGCCGCGCGGGCCCCCCGGCTGGCGCGCGCGGTGCGGCCCCTGTTCGAGCTCCTCTTCCGCCGCTCGCAGATCTGCCTGGGCCACAACCAGTTCGTCCGCCTGGACGTGCTGCAGGCCCTGGGCGGCTTCCCGACCTCGGGGGCCACCGAGGACTCCACGCTCGGCTACGCGCTCGGCGCCCGCGGCATCCTGATCGCCCCGCTGCCGATGCTGGAGCTCAACGACCTGCCGGAGACGACCGAGAAGATGGTCCGGCAGAACGCCCGCTGGTACAAGGGCGTGCTCGACGACGTCGCCTTCCTCTGGCGGACGTGGCGCCAACAGCCCACGGCCTTCAACCTGGCCCAGCTGGTCCGCCACGTGGGCAACAAGGTGGTCGAGTGGCCCGTGGCCGCGCTCGTCTATCCCCTGGTCGGCTTCCTCGGCTGGCACCTGGCCTACCGCTTCGCCGACCAGCCGCTCTGGTTCGTGCTGGGCATCGCCTTTCCCTCGATCTCGCTGGGGCTGACCATCTGGGTCGGCGGCATCGTGACCCAGGACCTGATCGAGAGCCTGAGCCCCTACTTCCCGCGCCCGGTGAACATCGCGCGCACCACGCTGCGGGCCAAGTTCTGGGGCATTTTCCGCTGCCAGACCTACTGGCTGCTCGCCACGCGCGGGGCCTGGCGCGTGCTCTGGTCTCTGGCCACGACCGGGCGGTTCGAGCCGGCCAAGACCGACCGCGTCACGTCGGCGGCGGTTGCTCCCGCCCCGCGACCGGCGGCCCGGGCGGAGGGGCCGCTCTCGGCGGGTTCGGCGCCCCGCTCCTGAGGGGCGCTTGCGCCGGCCCGCCGTCTGGCGTACCCCTTGGCCGGGGGTGATCACCATGACTCCGAGGGTCAGGACACTGCTCGACCAGGCCGGAGTCCCCTACCAGGTCGTCCGACACGCCCCGGCCTACACGGCCCAGCAGCGGGCGGCGACCGCCCACATCCCGGGCCGGCGCGTCGCCAAGGTCGTGATGGTGCGCGACGGGGAGTGGTTCGGCATGGCCGTGCTGCCGGCGCCCGCCCAGCTGGACGTCGAGGCGCTGGCCCGGGCCAGCCGGCGCGAACGGGTCCGGCTCGCCGCCGAGAACGAGTTCGTCCACCTCTTCCCGGACAGCGAGCCGGGGGCCATGCCCGCCTTCGGCCGGCTCTACGGGCTCGACGTCTTCCTGGACCAAGCGCTGGCCGGGGCCGGCGAGATCGTCTTCCCCTCGGGCAGCCACGGCGAGGAGATCCGCATGGCGGTCGCCGACTACATCCGGGTGGCCGAGCCCACCATCGCCGGGATCTCGACGCTGTCGCGCGCGGCGTGACGGCATGCGTCACGCCGGCGGCCTGGACTGACGCGTGTCGGACGTCGGGTTCCGCCCTCAGCAGCGGGTGAAGGTCGACCTCTCCGGCCTCGTCGTGCAGGGCGTGAGCTTCAGCCAGAACGTGCGGGAGGCCCCGGGGACGATCGTCGAGGCCAGGGCCGGCACACCCTCCACGTACGTGGTCGAGCTGCTCTTCAGCTTCAAGGGCATCAAGCGCGTCGAGGTTCCCGGCGATCGCCTCAAGCCGGCGTGAGGGCCGGCCGTCACGGCCGGGGGAAGGAGGCCGGCTCAGTGTAAGATCGCTGGCGTCATGACCACGCCCGACGCCGCTCACTGGCAGGCCGGCTTCGACCGCCTGCTCGCCCGCATCGACTCGACCGGCACGACCGTCAAGGACGGGTTCCCCCACCTCGGCGACCCCGTCACCGGCCGGTGGACGACCTCGCCGGCCGGCGACTGGACCGGCGGGTTCTGGAACGGCCTCTGCTGGCTCGCCGCCCACGGCACGGGCCGCGAGCGCTACCGCGAGTGGGCGCTGGCCTGGGCCGAGCGCCTGCGCCCGCGCGCTACGTCCGACACCGTGTTCCGCGGCTTCCTCTTCTATTACGGCGCGCTGCTCGGGGTCGTGCTGCTGGGCGACGCCCGGGCCCGCGAGATCGCCCTGCTCGGCGCCCGCGGCTGGGCCCCGTCGTTCAACGCCAAGGCCGGGTGCTTCCCGCTCGGCGCCGAGGCCGAGGAGGCCTCCGACGTCGGCCACGGCGAGGCCAACGTGGACACGGTGCAGGGGGCCGCCCTGCTCGTGTGGGCCGCCGGCGAGGCCGGCGAGCCCCGCTGGCGCGAGATGGCCGTGAGCCACGCCCGGCGCCACATCGAGTTCTGCATCCGCGAGGACGGCTCCGTCTGCCAGTCGGCCTCCTTCGACCCGACGACCGGGCGCATGCTGCGCCGCTACACGCACAAGGGGATCCGCGATGACTCCACCTGGGCCCGCGCCCAGGCCTGGGCCATCGTCGGCTACACGCTCATGCACCGCTGGACCGGCGAGCCCGACTTCCTGGAGGTCGCCCGGCGCACGGCCGACTGGTGGCTCGCCCACGTCCCGGCCGACCACGTCGCCTACTGGGACTTCGACGACCCGGCGATCCCCGACACCCACCGGGACACCTCGGCCACGGCCATCGTGGCCGCCTCGCTGCTCAAGCTGGCCGCGCTCGAGCCGGACCGGGCGCGGGCCCGCCGCTACCGGAGCGTCGCCGAGGCCACCGTGCGGGCCCTGGTCGAGCGCCACCTGGACGAGCGCGGCATCCTGGGCGACGGCTGCTACAACCGCCGCATCGGCCTGGCCACCCGGAACGAGCTGATCTGGGGCTCGTATTACCTCTTCGAGGCCCTCAGCGTGCTCACCGGGCGGCTGGAGCCGGCGCGGATCTGAGCCCGCGGGCTCGGGCCGCCACATCGCGAGGTATGCAGGCCCGCCCGGCGCCGGCCCTCGCCCTCGGCGCCGCGCTGCTCTTCGGGCTGAGCGCCCCGGCGACCAAGATCCTGGTCACGACCACGGATCCGTGGTTGCTCGCGGGCCTGCTCTACCTGGGATCGGGCGTCGGTCTTGGCCTCTACCGGCTGGGCCGGCCTCTGCTGGGGTGGCGGGTCGCCGAGGCACGCCTCGCCCGGTGGGACCTCCCGTGGCTCGGCCTGGCCATCCTGACCGGAGGTGTGGCGGCTCCGGTGCTGATGCTCTTCGGGTTGGCGGGTGGCTCGGCCGCCCAGGCCGCGCTCCTGCTGAACCTCGAAGGCGTGTTCACCGCGCTCCTGGCCTGGCTCGCGTTCGGGGAGGCCTTCGACCGCCGGATCGCCATCGGCATGGCGGCCATCGCCCTCGGGGCGCTTCTGCTCGCCTGGGACCCGACCGGGGTGGCTCCGGACGGGGCGGCGATCCTGGTCATCGCCGCCACGCTCGCCTGGGCGACCGACAACAATCTCACCCGCCGCGTCTCGGCAAGCGACCCGGTCCAGATCGCCGCCCTGAAGGGTGCGGTGGCGGGAACGGTGAACCTGCTCATCGCGCTCGGCCGCGGGGCCGAGCCGCCGGGCGTTACCGCGGTGGTCGGCGCGGCCCTGATCGGCCTGTTCGGGTACGGCACGAGCCTGGTCCTGTTCGTGCTGGCCCTGAGGCAGCTGGGGACCGCCCGGACCGCGGCCTACTTCTCGACCGCGCCGTTCATCGGCGCGCTGGGGGCGGTCCTGGGCCTCGGTGAGCCGGTGAGCGGTGCGCTCGTCGCCGCCGGGGGCCTCATGGCCCTGGGGGTCTGGCTGCACCTGTCCGAGCGGCACGAGCACGAGCACGTCCACGAGGCGATCGCCCACGATCACCTGCACTGGCACGACGCGCACCACCAGCACGAGCACGACCCGGGCGTCGATGGGCGCGAGCCTCACGGGCACCCGCACGTCCACCCGCCGGTCCGGCACCGCCATCCCCACTACCCCGATCTGCACCACCGCCACCGGCACTGATCCGGCGATACCGGCTCACCGCCGGCCGGATCCTCGGCCCGAGGGCCGCAGCCCGGCCGCTGGCCTCGGGCCGCGCGTGCGGCCGCCTCGGCCTCGGTCGGGGATTCCCTCGGCGCCAGGGCGTCGTCCGGTTGACTCGCCTCCCGCCCTCGGGTAACCTTCATGCCGTCACCGCGGGGTGGAGCAGCCCGGTAGCTCGTTGGGCTCATAACCCAAAGGTCGCTGGTTCAAATCCAGCCCCCGCAACCAACGCAGGGCCCCGGAGGTCGCGAGCTTCCGGGGTCTTCGTGTTTCGCGCGGGTGCCGAGATGCCGTGTTCCTCGATGGCCGCGCGGGACGCCCGCCCACCTGCCGGTCGAGCAAGCCGCCGCGGTCGTCGTCGACGGTGCGCCGGCCGAGCTCGAGCGGCCTCCGCGAGGTCAGTGTAGCGGTACCCAGGGCCTGATCTCGTACCCCCTCTCGCCCAGACAGGCCACCAGTCGTCGACTGGCGTTCGGGCGGCGCTGCGTCGCGTCCCACACAGTCAAGGAGGTGCGGCGAGACTGTGAGGCCAGGATCTCCAAGCTCTTCTCCTGCTCGGCGGTTAACGTCACCACATCTGCGCTCTTGGTGTTGTCCGCCAACCGGTCGCAGATCGCGAGGTCCCTTCTAACGGCATCGGGCTGATGTGGCCGGGTCTGTGCCACCCCGACGATCCACCCAAGCTCGTCGAGGTCCACGTTAACCGTGTAGCCCCTGGCGATCATGCAGTCGGCGTAGCGCTCGGAGCGGTCTTTCGGGAAGCTTTCGGCGTAGGCTACACACGCCCGCTCGTCCTGGGCGATGTCGGCTGGCCCTCGTCCCTCGGGGGCACGGGTCGGAACCTCGGCCGGTAACGACGCGCAGCTTGCCAGAGTGAACAGCATGAGCGGCGGCAGACCTCGTCGCACCCGGTCCGATTGCTTCATGGCATCCTCCGTTTGGTTCTCCAGGGCGTAGGGGTGACCTCTATCTGACAGGCTTACCGATCGGGCTCCTAGCGCCCAAAGGAAACTTACCGGTCGGCGGATTCGCGGGCGGGCAACATCGTTGTCTCATGTCGCTGGAGCGGTATCCTTCATGGGCCCGGGAGGAGGCTTGAGGCTGGACGAGCGAGGCGAGGGGTGGGGGTGGCGCTGCATGCCGGCGCTTCGGCTGACGGCCGAGGCGGCGCGGCGGCTCGAGCGGGCCCGCGGCACCGGCCGGGTCCACTCGGCCTTCGCGCGGGCCGTGAACGTCGAGCTCGACGGCTCCGGCTGGGTGAGCCTCCACCCACCGGGACCGATCCCCGCCCCGTTCGGGATCGTGTGCGAGCCGTGGGTGGACGGCCGGGGTCTCGCGGGCGCGCCGGTCCGTGTCGAGGCGGACGTCATCGCGGTTGGCGATGGTTTCCGGGTCGAGCTTGGCGGGGCGGCGGTCGTGGACACGACGCTGCCGAGCCTGGCTCCGATGCCGCCGGTGTCGAGATGCCTTGCACTGGCCGATGCAGCCGACCATGCGGGCCGTGGCTTGCTCCCGGTAATGTCGGCGTTGCTGACCGGGCACGCGACCCCGACGGGGGCGCTCTCGCGGGTGGCCGGCCCGGCGCTCGCCCGTCTGGCGGACGCCACTGCGGCCGGCGATCCGGACGGGTGCGTGTGCGCGGCCCGGCCGCTGCTCGGTCTCGGCCCGGGACTGACGCCGGCCGGCGACGACGTGCTGGTGGGCTGGCTCGCCGGTCTCCGGGCGTCGGGAGGGCGAGGCCGGCGGCTGCTCGCCGCGGTCGGGCGGGAGCTGGCCGCGGCCGCTGCGGAGCGGACGGGCGCCCTGAGTCGCGCCTTCCTCCTGGCCGCGGTAGACGGCCAGGCGGCCGAACCGGTGTGGGCCTTCGTCCGGCAGCCGGACGAGACGCGCCTGAGAGCGCTCCTCGCACTCGGCGCCAGTTCGGGGGCCGATCTCCTCGCCGGTTACCTGCTCGCTCGGCACGCACTCGAGCTCCGCGCGACTCGGCCCTCGGGCCCCGCGACGCCGCCCGTTGAAGCGGGGATGCTACCGTCCGGGACCCGGAAGCTGTCCTCGAAGGCGTGGGCGCCGCCCTCGGACACGGAGGACGCGACACTGACGGCGGTGCAAGCATGATCGTGAAGGCGCTCGTCCGGCCCTCCTGCTACCAGGACTCGGTGGTCCTGATGCGGCTCGCTGAGACGCTGCGGGCCCGTCCCGGCGTCCGCGAGGCGGCGGCGCTCATGGGGACGCCGGCCAACCACGAATTGCTGGCGGCGGCCGGGCTCTCGACGCCGCAAACGAAGTCGGCGGGGCCGGGCGACCTGATCATCGCCGTGGCGGCCGGGGACGAGGCGGCCGCGGAGGCGGCGCTGGCCG